>JANRLS010000210.1:0-14404 GCA_033762315.1 Pirellulaceae bacterium | reverse complement strand
ATGATGGCACGCCGACGCTGGCAAGGGCCATTTCCGTCTCTTGGCAATTCCGTCAGCTCGCCCTAAATCGTTGCCAATTCAGAATTTGCGGCAACCTCGAAAAAATTGTGCGAGCCGGGCGAAAGATTGGCGAACCGGCGGGCAACTGTCTCTCGTAGTGAAGTAATGCCAGACGCGCCGCCGCACGCGGCCGCGGTGATTCTGGCGTCATCATCTAGGAGAAACTGAGTATGAGCGCACTCGTTCGTTCCCCCCGCAAACGCTTGGCCGCACTGGCCATCCTCGCAGCCTCCGGCCTCGGTGCCGCGGGTTATTTTGCTGGCCTGCACGGTTCGGTCACGGCCGAGTCCACCAGCCCGCCGATTCCGGCCAATAGCCCGGCCCTGGTCGAGGCCAACACCTTGTCGTCGGCGTTTCGCGCGTCGGCCGAGCGGGTGCTTCCCGCTGTCGTTTCGATCCAGCACGACATGCAGCCGCAAACGGTGCAGCGCGAGCTGCGAGCCCCGCGCGGCGGCGGCCAAGGCAATCGACCGCAATTGCCCAAGGAGTTCGAAAACAACCCGCTCTTCAAGCGGTTCTTCGAGGACCTGCCCGGCATGGATGGCATGAAGGAATTCGACTTCGGCAATCCGGCCGACGAGGGGCGGCAAAGCTCGGGCACGGGCGTCATCATCGACGCGGCGGGGATCATTCTGACCAATAACCACGTCGTGGGGGGTGGCGGCAAGATCACCGTTCGGCTGCACGACGGCCGCGAATTCGTGGCGACCGAGGTGCTGACCGATCCGAGCACCGACATTGCCGTCGTCAAAATCAAAGCCGGCGGGCCGCTGCCTTTCGCCAAGCTGGGCAATAGCGACAGCCTGCAAATTGGCGATTGGGTGCTCGCCCTCGGCCAGCCGTTTGGCCTCGAAGACACCGTCACCGCCGGCATTATCAGCGCCAAGGGGCGGGCCGTCGGCATCACGCGACATGAGGAATTTTTGCAAACGGACGCCGCCATCAACCCCGGCAATAGCGGCGGCCCGCTCGTTAACCTGATGGGCGAAGTCATTGGCATCAACACGGCGATCAGCTCGTCGAGCGGCGGTTTCCAGGGGATTGGCTTCGCGGTGCCGGTCAACGTGGCAAAATGGGTCAGCACTCAGCTCTTGAAAGATGGCACGGTCCATCGGTCGTATTTGGGCGTTGGCATTCAGCCGGTCGATCAGGCATTGGCCGATCAACTGGGTATGGCCACTCCGACCGGGGCGCTCGTGACCGATGTGCAGACCGATTCGCCGGCCGCGGCGGCGGGGGTGAAGTCGCAGGATGTGATCGTCGAATTTGGCGGCACGCCGATTCAAAACCATCGGCAGTTGCAGGCCGCGGTGGCCCGCAGCGCCGTGGGTTCGGCGGTGCCGATGGTGGTGCTGCGTGATGGCAAGCGAGTGACGCTGAGCGTGACCGTTCGCGAGCAGCCCGCCCGGTATGGCGAGCGGGCCGATGGCCGGCAGCTCAACAAGCCGGATGCCGAGGCTTCGGCGAAGTTCGATAAGTTCGGGCTGGAAGTCGCCCCGCTGACGAAGGACGTGGCTGATCACCTGGGCATGAAGGACACCGCCGGCGTGGTCATCACGGCGGTCGAGTCGGGGAGCGCCGCCGAGAAAGCGGGGCTCGCACCGTCGATGGTGATCGTGCAAGTCGGCCGCGAAGCGGTCGGCAGCGTGGCCGCCTTCGAGAAGGCGATGAGCGGCGCATCGCTCGATAAGGGAGTGATGCTGCTCGTCCGAACCGAGGAAGGATCGCGGTTCATGGTGCTCAAGAGCGAATAGCCAGCCCGCGACAGCACTTTGCAGCAGCCTGCCAGAGGCCGGCGTCGGACGGTTTCGAGCCGGAGGGGACTCCCCCTCCGGTTTTTCCTTTTCTTGGGCTGCGAAGGATTTTTGGCAGGTGAGGGAATAAAAGGGTCGCTAGAGCATCTATACACTATATGCTTGCGCTCTTGCGCATGTAACGAGTGTTTTTTGACAATTTGGTGCATCGGAGTCAGTTCGCCCAGAGGGATGCGCGGATGCGGCGAAGGGAAAACAAGTCGCCCTTGAATCCAACGCATCAGCGGCCTATGAAAACTCTTGTAACTATAGTAACGGGGCCGCGATTTGCTCGCCGACTTATCGACTGAACTCCATTAGCAACAATCACTTAGGGACAGATTGCCGGGGAATAAATGGTGCGGCGTCAATAAGTAATTGCCACTAAGCTGCGCGCAGCGCAAGGGTGTCTTGTCCGGCGCTAGGAGAGCGAGCGAGGCACCCGCCGCCAGCGCCGATTCGCCCCAGGGGCTTGGTCGTTCTGGCCGCTACGGGGGCAAGCCAAAGCTGATTGACTTCCCCCCCTGCCGCGCTCCAAGCTATGTCAGTCCCGCCGGTCCCGTCCCGCCTTGGAGGATGCCATGTCCCGCGCTCCCCTCTCCCTGGTCTTGCTGACACTCCTTGTGTTCTCGTGTGGCTGGCTCCCGGCCGCTCCACCGGACGAGCAACTCATTCCGGGAAAGCTGAATGTCGAGGTGCCGCACATTCGCACCGATAAATCCATCGGTTACGACTACGACATCGTCTATGTCCGTGCCGGGCGGGCGGGAGACACGGTGCATAAGCGGTACTACACCGACTTCTCGCAACCGGTGACGATGGAGCCTGGAGCGGACCTGATGCTCTTGCATCCCGATGGGACCGAAGAGCTATTGGTCGAGGGAGGCGACGGCTCGATCACCGATCCGGTCATCAGCTTCGATGGCGAATGGGTCTTCTTTTCGCATCTCCATAACCTGCAAAATCGCAACCAGTGGGATCCCCCCGCCGCCGGGGCCGACATCTTCAAGCTGCACCTGCCGACGCGAAAGCTGGTGAAACTGACGACGCAAGAGTTCACGCCCAACACGGGTGCCGCGAATTGGTCGAGCGACTACCGCAAAAGCGAGCCCGGCAAGACGCACTACCACTACGGCGTCTTCAACATGGGCCCCTGTCCACTGCCGGGAGGCAAGCTGGCGTTCACCAGCAACCGCGACGGTTTCAAGCCGGCGAAAGGCTATCCTTCGATCTGCCTGCAACTGTTCGTGATGAACGACGACGGCACGAACATCGAGAAGATCGGCCACCTGAACCTGGCGGGCGCGCTCCATCCGGTGGTGCTGCGGGACGGCCGGATCATGTTCAGCACGCTCGAATCGCAAGGGATTCGCAGCAGCATCTCGTGGGGCATCTGGACGATCAATCCCGATGGCACCGGCTGGGCACCGCTCGTGAGCGCCTTCGATCCGGGGGGAGCTTCCAACGGCTTCCATTTCCAGACGCAGCTTTCCGATGGGAACCTGATCATCGAGGAATACTACAACCAGAACAACAGCGGCTTTGGGGCGTATATCCGTCTGCCGCCCACCGCCCCCGATGGCTATGCCCAATTCGGCCCCGGCGACACGCGCGACCCGCGCAATGCCCCCTGGCGCTTCGGCCGGCACTACAACGGCAAGGCCAGGCTCTATCGCATGCCCTTCATGCCGACTGGTTCGATCTCGTTTACGCCGTTTGCTCTGAATGGTGAAGGGCCGGCCGATCCGAGCGATCTCGCCGATAAGAAATCCCCCGCCGTCGGCAAGTTCACGCATCCTAGCGGCGCGCCGAGCAATCATCTGCTCACGGTGTATTCCCCCGGACCGGTCAATCATCAATACACCTATCTTCCGCAACTGGATGGAGGCATTTACCTCATCAAAAATGGCCAGCCGGTGAGCGAACCGGCCGAGATGTTGCTCATCAAGAACGATCCGAACTACAACGAAAGCTGGCCACGGGCGGTTGTGCCGTATCAGCGGATTCATGCCCAGGCCGAGCCGGACCTGCGCCCCGCGCTGGCCAACGACGGCACGCTCTCGAAGCATCTACCGGCGGGAACGCCGTTTGGCCTGGTCGGCACGTCGAGCTTTTATAAGCGCGAGAGCTATCCCAACGGCCGCGTGCCGGAGGGTTCGGTCACGTCGGTTTATGCCGGGGGCAACGACCCGTGGAAGGGGCTCGACCGCCTCACCAGCCACGGCAACGGCATGCCGACCTCGTGGCACAACCAGGGGAGCGACGTGGGTCTATACGACAACTCCGAAATTCATGCCGTGCGGATCATCGCGATGGAGCCGACGACCGACCGCCAGAGGGGTGTCGAGACGGGGCGCCGATTCCATAACCACGCCCACGAGCGGCTTCGCATCCTGGGCGAGATTCCGCTCCGCAAGTTTGGTAGCGACGGCAAGGAACCACTCGATCCCGACGGCAATCCCGATACGAGCTTTCTCGCCAAAATTCCGGCCGATACCGGCTTCACTTTCCAGACACTCGACAAAGATGGCCTGGTGCTGAATATGGCCCAAACCTGGCACCAACTGCGCCCCGGCGAAGTTCGCCACGATTGCGGCGGCTGTCACGCCCATAGCCAAAAGCCAACCGACTTTGCCCTGACCGCCGCCGCCAAGGCCGATTACCAAGTGTGGGACCTCGTCAACACGACGCCGCTCGTGACCGCGAATACGAACCCGCCGCGTCAGCCAGGGAGCGTTTCCTACGACTCCGCCGGCTCCACCACCCTTCGCCTCGCCGAGCGTGGCCCGACGAACGTCGAGTACCATCGCGACATCGTCCCCATCCTGCAGCGAAGCTGCGTCGTTTGCCACACCGCGCAGAACGAGAAGCTCCCCGCCGCCAACCTCAACCTCGATGCCGATGCTGAGTTGGTGCAGGTCGAGCAGGTCGGCAAGCTCCCCGGCACCTACGTTCGCCTCGCCGAGGACGAGCGGGGTAAATTCGGCCATCGACCGGTGGGCTACGACAGTTGGGGCTATCCGCAGGCGTCGCGCTATGTTCGCAAGCTGCAAGCCCGCCGCAGCCTGCTGATGTGGAAGGTCTTCGGCAAGCGGCTCGATGGGTTCAGCAACGACGACCATCCCTCCGAATCGGAGCCAGGCCAGGGGGACCTCGTCCATCAAGGGAAGTCGCTCGATCCGAAGAAGGGGGCCCCGCTGTCCGACATCGATTTCGTCGGCAGCCAAATGCCGCCGCAAGATGCCATCGACTCCGGCAAGGTCCAGGCGCTGTCGGATGAGGATCGCCGCACGCTGGCCCGCTGGATTGATCTCGGCTGCCCGATTGATTTGGACTATGACCCGGCCCAGCCCGAGCGCCGCGGTCGAGGCTGGATGCTCGACGACAATCGCCCGATTCTGACGCTGCAATCGCCTGCCGATGGCGCGACCAGGCCGATTGACGTGCTCCGGATCGGAATGCACGACTACGGCACGGGGCTCGATCCACTGAGCTTCAGCGTCGTCGCGGACTTCGCCATTGCCGATGCCAAGGCGGGGGAGGAGCTGTCGGCCCGCTTTCAGCCCGCCAGCCAGGGAGTGCGCGAATGGAAGCTGTCCGCGCCGCTGGCCGTGCCGCCAGGTGGTAAGCTGACGGTGTCGGTGCGGGACGGGCAGGGAAACCTGACGCGAATCGAACGGAAATTCCGCCCCGGTTCCGGTGCGGAGTGACAGACAATGCCTGAAACGCAACGGGAGAGCCGACCAATGTGGCGGAATACGATTGGTGAGAAGCTGGTTCAATTGGCCGCAGGCCTCGCCTCGCTGGGGCTGGTTGTTCAGCTTGTCGCACGGCCCGCGCTGGCCGAACAGTACGCTAAGCCCGCGCTCGTGGTGGTGAAAGACAGCGCGGAGCGGCCGGCGGCCTTCGAGGCGACGGGCCTGCCCGCCGAGATTTTGACCGACGAAGCGGCTTGGGCAAATGCACTGAGCGTTTATGTCAATTGTCGGGACGCGGGGCACGATGCGCCGGCCATCCTCGGTTCGCACTCGGTGATGGGTGACGTACTGCGATTCACTCCGCGGTATGCGCTTCGACCGGGCTTGGCCTATCGCGTGGTGATCCGGCCGCCGCGTTCCTCCCCCATCACGCGCGAGATCGAAGTTCCCGAATTGCCCAAGGGAGCGCCGCCGCGGGTCGTTGGCGTCTATCCCTCGGGCGAGGTCCTCCCCGAGAACCAGCTCCGGTTTTACCTTCATTTCTCGGCTCCGATGAGGCGAGGCGAAGTCTATCGGCATCTTTCGCTGCTCGATCAAGACGGCCAGCCGCTGGAGTTGCCGTTTCTGGAAATTGGCGAGGAACTATGGGACACGACCGGCGAGCGGCTCACGGTGCTCTTCGATCCGGGGCGGATCAAGCGGGGCCTCGTGCCGCGCGAGACCGCCGGCCCGGTGCTCGAAAATGGCCGTCGCTACACCCTTGTCATCGACCCCGCCTGGCAAGATGCGGCGGGCCAGTCCCTCGTGGCAAAGTTCGAAAAGAAGTTCGCCGTCGGTCCACCGCTGGAAACGTCCATCGACCCGAAGGACTGGAAACTTACGCTTCCCGCCGCCGGCACGCGCGCGCCGCTGATCGTTGATTTCGGCCGGCCGCTCGACCGGGCGCTGGCCGAGCGGCTGCTGACCATCGAAGACCACACCGGGGCGCCGGTGTCTGGCGCCGCGGCGACAAGCGACTATGAACGCCGCTGGCAATTCACTCCCACGCATCCTTGGCCCGCGGGCAAGTACGATCTTGCCGCTGATGCGGCTCTTGAAGACGTGGCGGGAAACCAGCTTGGCCAGGCGTTCGAGGTCGATGTCTTTCGCGAAGTCGAACGCAAGACCGAGCGCAAGAAAACGTGGATTCCGTTCGAGCTGCGCAAGCCGCCGAGTTCGTTTCGGCCGACCATCAAGCCCGCGGCACGAACGCAAGTGTCCGCAACCGCGCCGCCGAATGTCGTCATTTTGTTGAGCGACGATCAGGCGTGGACCGACTACGGCTTCATGGGGCATCCGCGCATCAAGACGCCCCACCTCGACAAGTTTGCGTCGGAAAGCGTGGTCTTCACGCGCGGCTATGTGCCGACGAGCCTCTGCCGCGCGAGTCTGATGTCGCTTATCACCGGCCTCTATCCGCGTCATCACCTGATTACCGGCAACGATCCGCCGAAAGGGACTGATCGAAAGGAGATGCTGAAGCACGTTCGCCGCGTGGCGACGCTCCCCAAACTGCTGGGCGAAAAGGGCTATGTCAGCCTGCAAACCGGCAAGTGGTGGGAAGGGAACTTCGCCGATGGGGGCTTCACATCGGGCATGACCCACGGCGACCCGGCCCGCGGCGGCCGCCATGGCGATTTGGGGCTGAAGATCGGTCGCGAGGGACTCAAGCCCATCGACGACTTTCTCGACACCCATCCTGGCAAGCCGTTCTTCCTGTGGTATGCCCCGATCATGCCGCATACGCCGCACACGCCGCCGGAGCGATTGCTGGCGAAGTATCGCGATCAGACCGATTCGCTGTTCCTCGCCAAATACTGGGCGATGTGCGAGTGGTGGGACGAAACGTGCGGCGAGCTGCTGGCCAACCTCGATCGGCGCGGCCTCGCCGAGAATACCATCGTGGTGTATCTCGCCGACAATGGCTGGATTCAGAATCCGACCGGCAATAACTTCGCGCCGCGCAGCAAACGATCGCCCTACGAAGGCGGCATTCGCCAGCCAATCATGATCCGCTGGCCCGCCCGGTTGCATCCGAAACGCGACGAATCATCGCTCGTCAGCTCGATTGACTTGGTGCCGACGATTCTTGCTGCCTGCGGGATCGAGGCGACGAGGGAAATGCGCGGCGGCAACTTGCTCGACGTGGCGGCCGGCAGAGCGACGAGCCACCCGGTCGTCTTCGGCGAGATTTATGAGCACGATGTCGTCGATCTCGATCGCGCCGAACCGGGGCTGCTCCATCGCTGGTGCGTCGCCGGCGAGTGGAAGCTGATCGAATCGGCCGATGGCAAGACGCGCGAGCTATATAACGTCGCCGCCGATCCGCACGAGAAGAACGACCTCGCCGCCGCCCAGCCTGAGCTGGCCGGCGAGCTGTCGGCCAAGATCAAAGCGGCGTGGTAGAGAATCGAGTCGCGTGTTCGCGGCTGGGTTCGCTTACGGGCTGTACCAGCCCCCGGCGTTCTTGAACGCCAGCACGGCATCGACCAGCTCGTCGGGGCCGTCGCGAATCACGTCGCAGGCAGGGAGGCCGAACTCGGCCTTGATGCGCGCCCGCTCCTGGGCCGCTTCGGCCGCCGATACGCGGCGGCTGTTGATGCCGATGCCAATGACTTTGCAGGGCTGATGAATGTTCGACATGACCTCGTTGATGCGCTTGATTTCGGCGAGCGGCGGGATTTTCACGCTCTCGACGCCGGTCACGCGCTCGCGCCCCACTTCGTAGCAGAGGAGGAGCGCCTGCGGAGCACAACCATGCAGCAATCCCAGCGTGACCCCGGAATACGATGGATGAACGAGGCTCCCTTGCCCCTCGACGACCAGAATCTCGTGGTGTTGATGCTCCAGCACGAGCCGCTCCGCCGCGCCGCTGACGAAATCAGCCACGATGCAATCGATGGGGAGCCCATCCCCTTCGACCATGATGCCGGTTTGGCCGGTGGCGATGAACTTCGCGTCGTGCCCCCGTTTTTTCAGGCCATTGGTCACTTCGACCGAAACCACCATTTTGCCGATGCTGCAATCGTGGCCGACGGCATGGACGCGGAGGCAGTCGGGGCGCAGTCCCTTGCGGCGGGCGATGGTTTTCTCGCTGTTCTTGCGGACATCGGTGATTTGAATGCCCGCGATTTTGGCGGCGGCCGCGAACTCCGGATCGTCGCCGACAAAGTCGTGCAGCCCGCTGATGACGTTCATCCTGCGGCGGGAAATGGCGTCGAGAATGATCGCCCGCCACGGTGGCGGAATTTTGCCTCCCGGCGGCGCGATGCCCAGAAGCAGCGTGTTCGCGGTGGGAGCATCGTCGAGCCGTGCGACGATCGGCACGCTTCCGACGCCGAGCAATTCGCCGCTGGTGCGGCCGGCTTGCGTGCCGTCGAGCAAGGCGACCACATCCTGGCCGCGATAGCGAATGATGCACGAGGCGGTCTTGCCGGCGTGCGGCTCGGTATAGCCCTCGGTCAGAATGATGAGTCGCGGGTCGGGCATGGGAAGCTCGCTGGGAGTGGGGAACTTGCGGTAGAGAATACCGCAAATTCGGCCCAAGTCGAGCTAGCCGCGACGAACCGTGCCCGAGTCGCGCAGCGCGGCCCGCTGCTGCACGCCGGCCGACACCCGGGCGAATTCTTCGCGCACTTCGGGCTGCACGGACTTCAGCTTGTCGGCCAACCGCTGCATGCCGGGGCCGTTGGTTTCGGCCGTTTGCGACATCCGCGCCGCGAACTTGCACGACTCGGCGAAGTTGATGTCGGTGACTTTGCCGACCCACGGCGCGAGGGTGCGGGCGATCAGGTCGGCACCCGTGTTGTCGAGCTGCAGGAACATGTCGAGCCGATTGCCCACTTGCCAGCGACGGCCTTGCCCCTGGGCATAGGTCGAGTGAAGGATCAGCACGCAGCGGCCGGTGATTTTCCGCTTGAGCAGCGCTCCTTCGTAGAAGCCATCGCCATACATAATGTGCGTGTCTTCGGTGCCATACACGAGCTCCACGTCGCACTGCGTCCCCGTGCCATCGTCCCCCTTCCAGCTGAAGGGGCCGGTCCGCTCGGCGGTCATGTTCGACACCCCCATGACTTGCCAGGTGCCGACGACCACCTCCGGATTGCGAATCAGGAAGATGTGCATGTCGGGATCGCAATCGACGGCCGTGTGCGGCAAGCGGCGATAGATCGTGGCGCTTTCGCACACCGCCAGCAGTTTGCGGCGGGTTTCGGCCGTGAGCTTGTCGAGCGGCAGCGAGGCGAGCGCCTCTTGCCGCGAGCGGGCCGAGGTGTCGGCTTCCCCCTCGGCGGCCCTCGTGTGGCGGACTCCCGGCAGCAGCATGGCCCCCATGCCCGCCAGCGAGGCTTTCAGCCAAGACCGTCGGTGGAGCCGGAAGTTGTTCCGATTCGCCATCTTGCCCCCTTTGCAAGCGCCGCGCGCGAGCCGCGACCAAACCCGGCAAGATTTGCCGGTCGTATCATCTATTCGGCCGGTAACGGCGCGGGGGAACAGGAAAACCTTAACGAATGGAGGTGCCGCCAGCGGGAGAGTGCTAGCGGCGATTGCTCTTGCCGGCGGCGGTCCAATCGCGAGAATCCGCGACGCATCGATCCTTAACTTTCGTCGGCGAATTGCGATGCGATCCACTCCCCGCCCAGCGCGACGCCTCGACCCTCCCGCGCCGCGCGCCACAGTCGGTTCAAGTCGGCGGCAGCCGCTTGGTTGGTTGCTGATTGTCGTCGGGGCGCTCGTGGTGCTGTGCTTGGGGTTGGCTGCTCGTGGCTCTCTCGCAAAGTGGACGCTCGCGCAGGCGGAAAGCCGACTGCAGCGGCAAATCCTCGCGGCGCGCGAGCCAGCCGCGGCGGCGCTCGTCGCGAGTCTTGTCGATTGGGATGAGCGGGCGATCGTGCCGGCGACTCGCGCGCTCGTCGATCCACGGCCGCATGTGGCGGCCGCCGCCGCAGAGACGCTGCGTGAGCTTGTCGCCCGCTGGCAACTGCTCCCCGCAAGCCGATCGACTTCGCGCATCGCTGCACTGGCCGCCGCGCTGGCGGAGATCGCCGATCGCTTGCCCCCTCGCCAGCGTTCGCTGGCCCGCGATTTTGCCGCGCGCATGTTGGTCTGGCCCCTCGATTCGGAGCAAGCCGACACGGCCGAGGTGATTGCCTGCTGCGAACGAGTGCTACGCCTTCCCATGCCGCTCAGCGAAGAGCCGCGCTGGGCTGTGGTGTCGCCGGAAAAATCCGCGGCGTCCCTTGCTCCCCCGCCAGCCACCGCACCGCCGCTGCCGGTGCTTCCCGCGCCGCTGCCGGCCACGATGGTTCCCGCCGCGCCAACCGCCGAGCCTGCCGTGCTGGCGCCGACGCGCCCCGACTTGCTGCCGGATGCCACGCGGGAAGTTCCCGTCGAGCCGCGGCGATTCGTCGCGCCGCGGGCGGTAAAGATCGAAGGCTAGTTACGACAGCCGAATTGCTTCCGAGAAAGGCCTCGCCGTGCAATAGGCCCGCAGTGGGAAGTTGGCATGGCGCTGGAATCAGCGGGAATCAAGGCTCTGGATTCGAAGGCAATGGCACTTGTTCGGGACTCATCAAGTATGCCAGCAATTGCCGCACCTCGTCGCCGGTCAGGTTCTGGAGCATCCCGTCGGGCATCAGCGACAGGGGGCTGGCGGCCCGGCGTTCGATTTCGGCGGCAGGAATGACGACCTTCTCGTTGACGGTTTGGATGGTCACTGCCGCATCGCTTTCGCTGGCAATCAGCCCAGTGAGGATGCGGCCCCCGACGGTCTCGATCACTTCCATCTGATAGTCCTTGGCGACGGCGGCACTCGGATCGACCAGCGTCTGCAGGAGATAGTCGAGGTTTGTCCGTTGCGAGCCGGTGATGTTGGGGCCAATGTCGCCTCCCGCATCAAACAGCTTGTGACAGTTCGCGCAGGTCCTTTGGAAGAGGGCCCGCCCCGCCGAGCGATCGGCGGCTTGCAGGGCTTCGGTCGTCAGTTGCCGCTTGTAGCCGGCAATGAGCCTTTCCTTGTCCGCGGGGGTCGAGCGTAATTCGCCCCACAACTCCTTGACGCGGGCTCGCAGCGCTTCGTCGTCAAGATTATTCAACTGCCGGGCGGCATAAGCCGTCAAATCGGCTCGCGGAATACGCTTGGCTTCCACCGCGTCCAAGAGCAATTGCCCCCAAGCGGGACGCGACGCGAGCGTGAGGATCGCGTCTTGCCGGGCGGGTGCGGGGAGCGAATCATAGGCGGCGACAAGCGTTTCGGCGGTATCGGGATGATCAAATTCCGCCAGACCGCGAATGGCGGCGCTTTGCACCGTCGGATCCCCCACGAGACCCAAAAGCAGCAGCGGCAAGTCGCTCACCTGCTTGGCGACGAGCGACTGGATCGCCCTGCCGCGCTGGGCTGCCGCCGCGGCCTTGTCCCCCGCGATGCTCCGCAGAAGGCCGAGCGCGACGGGATCGTCGAAGATCAGTGCCAGCGCCAGGGCATCTTCGCGAATTTGCTCGCTCTCGCTCCGTTTCAGTTGGGCATACACCGGCGGCCAGCCTTCCGGAATGGGAACACTGCGGCGACCTTGCAAACCCACCAATATGCCGGCCAGCAGGTCGTGTTGGATCGGCCCTTCGGTCCGGGGCAAGTGACTTACCAGCCGATCGAGCCCTTCCCCGGCCTTGGTGATTTCCGCGACGCGGCGGCCAATGTGCCGGGCCGCGAGCGGAATCCGAGCGGCGCCCACCAGGTCGATGAAGCGGGTCTGTTCCTCGTTTACCAGCGGTTCGATGCCATACCAGATCATCAGCGGCAAGTTGTGGTCATCGGCATCTTCGCCGCGGCCCAGCAGCGCCTCGGCCAGCGGCCAGCGGTCGGCCAGAGGAAGTCGTTGCAGCAAGCTCGCCAGGTGCAGCCGCACGAGTGCTGAATCTTCCGTTTGCGCTAGTTCGACGAAACGCGACTTCGCCGCGACCGGCACCTCGCGATCTTCACCCAGCAAGCGGACGGCCCACGCCCGCACATATTCGCTCGAGTGCTCGAGCTGCTGGACGAGGAACTCCGCGTTCAGCTCGCCGATTGCCAACAGCGCCCATAGCGCTCGCAGCTTCGTCGGTACCGCCACGTCACTGGCGAACAACTCGTGCAGCCGCTTGGCGGAAACACTCAGATCAGCGCCGGCGGCCGCTCTTTCCTGCAACAACCGCCGGGCGTGGCGCACTTGCCAATCGTTGCGATGGAGTTGCAATTCAACCAACTCAGCGTCGCTGAGCTTCGCCAGATCGATCGGCTCGATCTTCGGCGAACCATACGAAATCTTGTAAATCCGCCCCGTATGTCGCCGCGTATTCTTCACGCTGTGACACTCGCCGGTGTCCGACCAATCGCTGGCATACACCGCCCCGTCGGGACCATAGGCGAGCGTAACCCCCATGTACCACGGGTCTTTCGACCGCATCAGATCTGGCCCGTGCGACGCGGTGTAGCCCGAGCCTTCGCGCCGCAAAAGATCGTTGTTGATTCGACGGCCGTGGATGTTGTTCGTGAACAGCGAGTTGCGATACCGCTCGGGCCAGTTGTCTCCCAGATAGATCATCGTGCCGCAATGGGCGTGGCCGCCGCCGGCCGCGTCTTCGTCATGCGAGCCGAGGCCATCGCGAATGTTCCCTTTGCCGACGAAATGCAGATGGTCGGCGATGGTCGGAATGCGCTCGTAGGCAAAGCGGCTCGATTCGCGGCCGCGCCACGGTTCGTAGTGCGCACCTTGAACGACATGAAACAGATGCGGATTGACGCAGTTGCAAACGAACGCCTCGCCGTGGTCGTTCCAGTCGATCCCCCACGGGTTCGTCGTGCCATCGGCATAGGGCTCCCATTCGTGCCGGGTGGGATGGTAGCGATAGACGCCGCCATCAAACCGGATTCGCTCGTCGGCTGGCGTCCCCGGTTTGCCGAGCAGCGACCAATTGGTGCGGCCGTGCGTGCCATAGAGCCAACCATCTGGTCCCCAAGCAAAGCCATTGGCCAGGTTGTGAGCGTTGGCATGATTGCCAAAGCCATCGAGCAGCGCTTGCGGCGGACCATCGGGAACGTCGTCGCCATCGCGGTCGGGAATGAAATAGAAATACGGCGGCGACATTACCCACGCCCCGCCGAAGCCGACTTCGATCCCCGTCACATAGTTGAGCTGGTCGTAGAACACCGTGCGCTTGTCGTGCCTGCCGTCGCCGTCGGTATCTTCCAGAATCAGAATGCGGTCGCCCGGCTCGGTGCCGTGATTGGGATAGTTGTACGCCTCGGCGACCCACAGCCGACCGCGATCATCCTGGCAAAAACCAATCGGCTGCATCACGTCGGGTTCGCCGGCGAACAGCGTGACGCGAAAACCCTCCGGCACGATCATCGTTCGCGCCGCCTCTTCGGCCGGCAGCGGGCTATCGACTTCCTCCTCGGCGAATGCCGGCAGGGACGCCGCGATTGCGAGGAGGGCTCCCAATAAAGTTGCCGCGATTCTCTCGTTGCGGCTTGTCTCGTCAGCTTCCATACAAACACCGATCCTCGTTCAGCAAACGCTTGGGCGTCGAAAATCAGACCCCCAACTTAGCCTTGCCGCCAGCGCGACGCAACGCGAAGCCCGGAGCCGCGATGCGGGCAAGCGGAGGATGACTGAAGTTTCGATCCGCCGGACGATCTACGGCAGCAGGGTGTCGCCGGGGCCGAAGTCTTGGAGGGTGTCGCCGGGGCCGGCACCGAAGGTGTCGTCGCCGGCGTCGGGGCCGCCGCGGAGCGAGTCGGTGCCGGCGTGGTCGTTGGTGAAGGCGGTCACGATCGCG
>JANRLS010000209.1:0-5507 GCA_033762315.1 Pirellulaceae bacterium | reverse complement strand
ACCAAAGCCAAAACACCCAGCACCGCCAGCAGAACCCGTTTCATGACCCACCTCCGAAGTTTTTGCATGACGACTCGCGAGCCGGGCCAGCTTTGGCCCTGAATCACTCGCTGCCGTTCATGCCCGGAATACGGGGTGGTGAGGGCGGCCTTACAACAGTTCGTGGATTTCTCGCCCCCCCCCCTCTAAAGTTGTGTGCCGCGCTCTGTTAGCCGGGGGACGGCGCTTTTAGATTGAGAGCCAATCCCAAGGCGCGGGCGGCATTATGGCGGAACCCACCGAGAACCGGTCCGAGCGCGACGACCGGCTGGAAAAACTGCTGGCGGAATATGTTCGCGCGGAAGATGCCGGTCAGCCGCTGGATCGCGAGCAGTTCGTGGCGGAGCATCCCGAGCTGGCGGGGGAGTTGCGGTCGTTCTTAAGGAATCGGGACGCCCTTCGTCGTTTAGCTGATCCCTTGCTCACGGCTGCCGAGACGCCGACGATTGGATTGGAAGGAATTGGCCTCGCGCCGGGGAAGATTCGCTACCTCGGCGATTACGAATTGCTCGAAGAAATTGCTCGCGGCGGGATGGGGGTGGTGTATAAAGCGCGGCAGGTAAGCCTGAACCGGGTCGTGGCGGTGAAGATGATTCTGGCAGGTCAACTGGCGGACGATTCCGCCGTGCAAAGATTCCGCCAGGAGGCCGAAGCGGCAGCGAGCCTCGACCATCCGGCGATTGTGCCGATTTACGAAGTAGGCCAGCACGCCGGCCAGCACTATTTTGCGATGGGCTACGTTCCCGGCAGTAGTCTCGCCGCTCGGCTGGCGGCGGGTCCGCTGCCGGCCCGCGAAGCGGCCGAACTGGTGCGGCAGGTGGCCGAGGCCGTGCAATTTGCCCACGAGCGGGGGATCATCCATCGCGACCTGAAGCCCGCGAATATTCTGCTCGATAAGGAAGGCCGGCCGCGCGTCACCGACTTTGGCCTCGCCAAGCGGACCGCGGCGGGTCACTCGCTGACCGAAACGGGGCAAGTGCTTGGCACTCCGGGCTATATGCCGCCGGAGCAGGTGCAGGCCAAGGAGATTGGCCCCGGCGCGGATGTGTATGCCCTTGGCGCGATCTTGTATGCCCTGCTCACCGGCCGGCCGCCGTTCGTTTCCGCCACGCCGATGGAAACGATGCTGCAGGTGCTCAATGCAGATCCGGCGCCCCCGCGGGCGCTCAACCCCAGCGTGCCGCGCGATCTCGACACCATCGTCATGAAGTGCCTCGAAAAACGCCCCACCTGGCGCTATGCCACGGCGCAGGAGCTGGCCGACGAGCTCAGCCGCTTTCTCGCCGGCGAGTCGATTCGTGCCCGCCGGCCGGGGATCGTCGAACAAGGGGCGCGCTGGCTGGGAAAGCAAAAACGGAGCGTGTCGCTCGCGATTGGCGTCGCTGTCGCGACGGTGGTGGTGGTGATCGGTACCTTTGCCGGCACCGCCGCCTATCGCAAAAGTCTGGAAGGAAAGCTCGGCCTTAATACCGAGCATGCCCGCCTGGTGGCTGAAATCGCCGACAGCGACGGCCGCCCGGTGCTGCCTCCGTTCACGATTCCCACCCAGCAGCCTGTTGTCCTGCCGGCGGGAGAATACGTGCTGCGGGCCAGCGGAAAGGAGCTACTCAGCGAAGATTTTCAGGTTCGCATCGATCGGGGCCATACGCTGCAGTTTCCACTTTCGCTCGCCTTCCAATCGCTTTGGCCGCCGGCCGAGATTGCGGGAACCTTCTACATCGTGCCCTCCACCGTCGGTCAAGCCGCAGCCCTTTTCGACCTGCACCAGAAGGGGGTGCGACTTTCGGCCCCCACGCTGAAACAAGAGTTGTGGAGCCGCACGTTTGACCCGCTCGACGACGCGAAACTCAAGGCGATTCCAACGTTTCGCTGGAATTGGCAATATCAAGACACCATGTATTCCAGCGGATTCGGGCAGTACGACTTCCGCCCGCAGCTGCTTAAGCCGTGCCCCGACCTGGATGGCGACAAGCTGGGGGATATCGTCCTCGCTTGCCGCCACCAGCCGGTGGTTATCGCCCTCGGCACGAACAAGGGAGACACCCTCTGGGCCTATGCTCCGCCGGAGATTGCCAAAATCGATGACGTTTTGCAGAAACAAGACGCGAGCGGTGGCGGATTCCGCACCGGGACGATCGTCGGCGAGCCGCTCGTCGTGCCCGACCTCGACGGCGATGGCACGGTCGATCTCATCGTCGCGGCGGTGCTCGCCATTCCCGACCTGCTCAACGATGAAGTCCACCCCCAGCGACTGCTGGATGCCGTTTCAGGCAAAACGGGCAAACGCATTTGGAGCCACCCGCTGCCGGATGAATGGTTTGCCATCGAAAAGGGGGGCGTATTGCCCCGCGCTGCGGCATGGCTGGCGCGGATTCGCGGCAGCGGCGGGGGGCATCGCGTGCATCATCCTTATGGGAATGCCTTTCGCGACAACTACCAGCATTCGATATCGGGAGACGCGGTTGCGATTCCCTACATGCCGCAACTCTTGAATGTGAACAGGGTGGAAGTGCTGTGCTGCGTCGCCGGCTCGCGCGTCGTGCTGCTCGATCCGCGGTCCGGCGCGGAGCGGGGGACCGCACAGCCGGTCGGATTCTTCCCGAATGTCGCCCCGCGCCTGGTGCGAACGGCAACCGAAAGTGCCTTGCTCCTGATGCAGAACCTGGCCGACGAGCAAGCGGGGCCCAAGTATCAAGTTCAGAGTCTGTCGAATTACAAGCCTCATGCCTTGTGGCTCTGGTCTCCCTCGGGAGGGGAGGCGATCGGTCAGCACGCGCCGCTTTTGGCCCACTACGACAAAGACACCCGCGACCACCAGCCCCGGCCGAAGTGGCCCCTCGTGGCCGATTTGAACGGGGACGGGCAGGATGAGGTGCTCACCGCCAACGGCACTTCACTCGACCAGCCAGCGGGATATTATCACACCCCCAGCAGCCGGGCTTGGGGAGCCGTTTCGCTACTTGCGAAGGCGCCAGGCAAGCCACCGGTTTGGACCCGCCGTCTGGAGACCGTCGATCAGCAGATCGACCAATTCACCGTCGGCCCCGACATCAATGCCGATGGCTGGCGCGACTTGTTCGCGGCCAATATTTTCTCGCGCGGCATGAACTCTGGCTTTGTCTATGTCGATGCGATCTCCGGCCAAACGGGGGAAATCCTCTGGTCGTCCGGCCAGCCATTCGACATGCAAGGTCGCAGCCAAATCGACAGCGAACTGATTGGCGAGCTGTGCTGGTGGAGCGAAACCAGGCTCGTCGTGCCTGTCATCCAGGGGGAGAACGGAAGGAGCCGCGGCTTGTTTGTCTTTGCGGCGCGCGATGGCGAGCTCCTGCACAACTCACCCGATCTGGTTCCGGCGGAAATCCTCGATGGCGATGGCGATGGGGTGGACGATTTGTTTTGCTACGCGCCGGCCAACCCAGCTCGCGCCGACCAAGGAGGCAGGCTGCTCAGCTTTCGCGGGACGGCCGAGGTTGCCTGGCGGCACATCGGCGGCACCTGGCAGGCGGGAGACGATTACGACGGCGACGGCAGCGAAGACGCGATCAGCGGCGCGGTGGAGTATGTGTATGGCGGGCAAATGGTGGCTGCCCGCTCAGGAATCGACGGCCGCTCGCTCTTTCAGGCGGCGGCCGATGGCGCGGTGTGGGCGGGGGCCGGCGTGGTTCCACTGGCGGCCGATTTGAACGGCGATGGGGTCCACGACTTCCTCGCGGAAGACCACCAGCGCGGTGGTGACGGCGAGACCCCGTTCTTGCACGCCTTTTCGGGAAAAACCGGCCGCGAGTTGTGGCAGCCGACGGTCGGCGCGGGAAGCGTGGGGCAGACCTACCTTGCCGAAGCCCACGATTTGGATCGCGACCAACGGCCCGAACTCATCTACATCGGCGAACTGAGCTTTGCCGGTCCCGGCGGAACGGCACCTTCGTACACGGCGACGCCGCTGTGGCTGGTCGTCGTCGAGGGGAACACGGGCAAGCTCCGCTGGAAACAGCAACTGCATACGCAGGCGGCAACCAACCCGCAGGAGGCGCTTTCCCTCCCGGTCGCCTATGCCGACCTGAATGGCGACGGCACCGAGGATGTCGTTGTGCCGGGAGTGCGGGAGAAAGGACAGTATCCCGAATTGCGAGCCTATCACGGCCAGACGGGCGATTTGCTCTGGGATCCAGTGCCACTGCCGGGGGATGGTGGCTGGAAGGGGATGTTCGTCGTCAATCATTTGCCGCGCGCCGTGACCGCCGATCTCGATGGCGACGGCCACCTGGAGATTTTGGTGCAGGATTCGTTTTTACCCACGGAATTGGCCACTCGCGACCTGACAAAAGCCGAACGGACCGATCCGGCCGGAGGCTACACCGGCGAGGCAGCCAATCGATCGTCCCGCGTGCTGGTCCTCGACGGCCGCACCGGCCAGGAAAAGTGGCACATCGACATTCCCACCGGTGGCATTGGCGAACAAACCCACGACGGCGGCGGCATCATGACCCGTTACCGCTCGCGGCCGCTCGTGGTCCGTCGGGGAAAGGACAAGCCGCCGGCTCTCTGCGTTTGGCTTTTCGCTCCGGACTGGCAAAAGCCGGTAGCGACCCTGATTTTGCTCGACACCAGCGGCAACGAACTGTGGCGCGTGTCGGCGAATCTGAAGATTGGCAATCGCTATTTCCGGGCATTCGTGCATGACCTGACAGGCGATGGCGTGGATGAAATCGTCTTCGTCGATGGCGAATCGCTGCACGCCCTGGATGCCACAACGCACGAAACCCTTTGGAAACAGCCGATTCTGGGAGGAGGAACCGAGATTCTCTCCATCGAGCCGGCCACGGATAAAACTCCGGCGCAGGTGGTGGTCGCCTTCAACCGGCAAGTGCTGGGGTTGGCTGGGCCAACCGGCAAACTGCTCTGGAGCTGCGCGGGGCTGCCAGTCGAACTGAGTCCGGTGCCCGACACGAAGGCCCAACTGCTGCGCGACTTGGGCGGGAAGTGTCCGCACCGAGTTCTGCTCACTTCGGGCACCGGTGAAACAAGCTGCTTCGTCGCGACTCCCGCGGTGGATTCGCCGATGCGACCCCGCCCTATGCCAGCCACCACGCAGCCAGCCAAGCGCGACCCGCGTTTCGCGCGCCCGTTGCCGTGGGGAACGGACGATGTTTATGCCTCCGACCCGTTGGCCCGGCCCCTCTTCATGCTGCATGGGGCGCTCTTGTCGCTGGTGCTGGTCGTTTTTCCGGTGTATCTGCTGTACCACCTGGCGTGGAAGCGCCGCTATAGCCTCGGAACCTTCCTCCTATTTCCAGTGGCAGTTGGCCTGGCGATTGTCGTGCTGCGAATTCCCATCGAGAGGATTCCGGGGTCCTCGCCTAGTGAATCTCGCTTTCAGGCTGTCGCGCTCGCCTTGCCGGGACTCTTTGGAATCGCCTTGCTGATTTACTGGCTGATTCGCGGTCGCTGGATTCGGGCGTCGCTGC
>JANRLS010000208.1:0-26834 GCA_033762315.1 Pirellulaceae bacterium | reverse complement strand
GAGTGCTGGATACATTAAAGCGACTCGAAGAACTGTTAGGTCAATCGTCCCAATCAATCCCGTAACTTCGCGAGGCATGTGCCGCTGATCATTATCCTCGTCGGCCTCATCGAGGATGCAAGATCGAGATTAGTCGAGAACTCTAATTTGTCACGTTGCCATGCCGAGCGCCAACTCCCACGCCTTAGCTTTGAGTTGCGCCCCGGAGCCGAACCATTGCGACTGCAGCCGGCGACTGGCCCGTTCCTGCTCGCATTTCGCCCGCGTGGGGCGGTGGTGATCGACATACTCCGTCACCGCGTTCAGGGCCGCCCAGGCACTGTGGCGGATCCCCTCGATGTCCTGCCCTTTCCCGGCCTCGAATAGCCGATGGAGTTCCTGCCTGGTGTTCTCCGCCCGTGTCCGGCCGGCATCCGGGGGATCGGGGAACAGCTTATGGAAGAAATCGTCGATCTGCCCCGCGGTCGGGAAGTGCCGGGCTAGGTGATCCACCTTAATCTGCAAGTCGTCGTAGAATCGGTGAGCGATCCCCAATACCTTCTGAGCCTCGCCGATCTTCTCTTGCAGGTCGCCTTTGTGCAGGATGGCGACGCCCATACCCTGGCCTCTCCGATGAGCCACCGCGAGCGTGTTGGCGCAGACGACCCGGATCGGTGTGAAAAAGACCCGCATCGCGGACGTTCCGTTGTGGCTGTTGCTGAGCAGCAGGAACTTTTCCGTGATATCGTCCGTTCCGTTGACGCGGATGTGGCCGGGGAGCTTGGCCAGCATCCAAACTCGTTCCCCGTGCCCCAGGGCTCCCGCCGTGTGGTATCGCAGGCTCCCATCGGCCACGACCGAGTCAAGGAACTCAAAAGCTCGCGCGTTCTGGATCGGCACGTAGCTGTTGCCGACCACGCCCAGCACGTCCCCCGTATCGTCCCGGACTACGGCCTTCCGTTGGCTCACCGGGATTCCGTCCAGCGTGGTCAGGCCGATCAGATCGACCTCGTAGTCCAGTCCGGCGGCCACGATGGCCTCCGCCGCGGTGGCCGGGTTATCGAGCCGGGTTCCCAGCCCGTGCCAGGGCGTTTCTCCGAAGAACGCCATGCTGGTCTTGCCGTTTACTTCCGCGAGTTCGTGGGCCATGCCTGGTCTCCCTGGTGTGTCGTTGTCCCTAAAATGGCATACCCGGCTGAGCACCTGAATTCGGTGGCGGCCGTCGTTGCTGCCAACCCCCGGTCCTCGACTCTCGACAGCGAAACTCCCCATGTCACTGGCGCGGCTTCAAACCTGGCTGCAGAGCGTTCCTCCAGGTCCCATTGCAGATGTCACACAATTGACTTCGCTGCTTGCGGCGTGCTGGGACGAGTTTGATGGTGGTACTGCCGAGAAGATGGAACCGTGGAAACTTCATGATCGGCTTGAAAAGCCTACCTGGAATCCGCCAGAACTCGGCTTTCAAATGGAGCGGCACGGGGGAACGGTCCTTGGCTCCTCCAGGGCCGAAATCCACGAATGGGTTGTCGATCTGGATTTGAAAACCGCGAGTTGTTCAAAGGGGAAGTCTAGAAACGTCCGTCCCCCAAACAAACCGCTCGATACCGAAGCGTTGGTTCAGGAGATAATCGCCGTCGTGCGGGAGGGGGTTTCCGATCCCCGGGTGGAGTGGATTAGCTCGGAGGTGGTGAAAGTGGACACATTGCTCGCGGTCCCAAAAGATGGCAAAGTGCACCCAAAAACCTTGACGGCACGCCGTAAGCGGTTCCGCATGGCCTTGCGGCAGGCGATGACCATACTGGGGTGGGGAGAGAAGTCACGCGATGTGTTCGAGCGTTCGATTCCGGATCGGCATTGAGCAGTCACAAACCAACATTTCAGATCGCTGGCTCGTCCTTCACCAGTCCCGTCGGAATTGATGGCCCTGGCTGAATTTCCTCGTCGTCGTAGTCGAACGAAGTGCCGCAATCGGGGCACCAGGTGATCCGAAACGAACTCTACGATTCATCCATTGGTTCTGCTTTATGGATTAGTACTGGAGTTGTACCATCGTGCTCAAACACGAATGCGGAATGGTCGCTCCCTGCAATTCGACCGTCGGCATCCAATATCGAACGTTGTTCGATATCTGCCGCGAGCTCGTTCGCATGGTCTATTGCCCATTGCCGATTCATTTCGCGGGAGCTTGGATCACTCGAACGGCGATAGGACTGAATAACATTGCCATCCATCACAACAAGGAAACCTGCGTCAATAGTGATTTGCATGCGAGGCCGGCCCTCGAAAAGGCATATCAACTCAAAGACGGCGCTTTCATGCCTTTCGCAGGCCGCAGCCGGACACGGCACTTCTTCGCATAAGTGATTGAGGAGCATTGCTGCCTCGTAATCCCGAACCGCGTCAACTAAACGGCCTGCTGTCAGCCGGATATCACCTCGCGCTATGAAGGCCTCGCAAATCGTCCGCGAGGCAGATACCTCGTGTTCAATCCATACGTCGTTTTCAGTTCCGCTACTGATCGGGGATTCTGGATTCATGGTTAGTTCTCACTTAAATAGTATGGAGACATTGATCTGCTACAATCAGCTTCACATGACGTCCCCATTCACTCCTGATACTGTACTGGTCGCATCAGTCCGGTAGTTCCGCGCCATTCACGCATATGTGCAATTGTTTGGTTGACTTCTACTCATTATCGGCCTGCCTGGAATTGTTGTTCTTGACTGTATTTCCTCGTCGTCGTAGTCATCGTACCATCACAGCCGTCACTACTGATTCAAGTGTCATCTTCCTCGTCCGACACTTCCACTCGGTGGATCAGCGTCAAGGTTTTGCCATCGTACCCGAAGACGAAAACCGGCTCTCGTGTATCAATTATCTTCTCGTCGGTGTAAAGAAAGCTGCGTTCCTCCTCATCACCCGCGAGATTGTTGGCACGAAATATTGCCGTCTCCAGCATGTAATCTCGTAGCGGCATGTGCCAAATGGGATTGCCATCCATCACGACATAATAGCCGGGATCGACTGTGGTGCCCGGTTCAGATTTGCCCTGAAAAAAACAACTCACCTTGCACAAAACATCTGCGTGCTTCTCGAACGCCGCGCCGGGGCACGGCTCATGATCCTGCCAGTCCTTAAGGATCATCGCCTGCTCGTAGCTCTTCAGGGCGCCTACGATATTGCCGGCAGCCAGCCGGACATCACCTCGCGCTATGAAGGCTTCGCAAATCGTCCGCGTAGCTTTTTTCTCCGCTTCGACCTGGGCGTCAACTGGCATTCCCCCGCGATCACCGGATCCTGCTTTCATGTTTTCTGCCCCGTAAAAAGTTGGACCTGTTCTAAAACGTTTCGAAGGCCGATTCACCGTGACTGCTGCCGCTCGGTGTACCGTTTCGTAAGCTGTCGATACCCGAGCCTGCCCGGCGGGGTCTGGCCGGCCCTCAAACGCGTCAACCGTCATTAAGTATCGATAGCTACGAGACTTAGAACATTTTCTGGCCATGGAGCCGACCTGACACTAGAAACAATCGGTAACTATTTGTAAAATATGGACTTACAACGATTTGTAGGAATATATTAGGCGACAATCTGTCCATTTGCATCCCATTGGATGAACCTCAATGGCCCCAGCGATTGCCTATTTTGAGATTGCCGGCCAGGACGACACCGATCGTTGCCTGAGGACCCAACTCCGGCATCACCAGAATGAACTGGAAAAGTACTGTTTGAATTACCCGCTCAGACTGGAGTTACAGTCGATCGAGTCTGATGACGGATCATGTCGGGCCACAGAACGCCTCGGCCTCGCACGACTGTTGGGCAAGATTACGCGCGATCGTACGGAAGCGGTGGTGTTTTACGACCTGTTTGGACTTGGGATCAGCGATGCACTTCTGGCCCGCCTCATGGCCTGGCTTCGCGACCGGAATGTTCTTCTTCACAACGTCGTCAGCGGCGGCTGGTTACGAGACGACAGATACCGCTGGAAGGAGGAAATCCTGAAATGCAGCCCTCAGCACCGTCGGTCATCCCTGCGGGAGATGAGGCAGTTGATATCGTTCAGCAAGACGCTCCTGAAGGCCGACAGTCCGGGGCGTCCTCGGTTTGGTTGCACGCCCCAGGAGCAGGAGACCTTGGAGCGGATGGCAGCCCTTCGCAGAAAGCCTCCGAAGGCAAAGCGCCTGTCGTATGACAAGATCGCGGAAATTCTCAACCAGGAAAACCGCCGTACTCAACAGGGCGGACCGTGGAAGGGCCGGACCGTCCGCGAATTGATCCAGCGTTACCGCGACGACTACCAACGCACGTAGCGCTGAGATCCCACAAGGCAATTAGAAGCATGACCAGGCCTGCTCGTGTGCTGCCAGGAGTTCGCTCCTTTTTGTCTGTTGAAGCTGATCGGTCTATTAACGTGGCTGACGATCCAACTCATTTCCAGGCTTTTCGGAAGTCGTTGGCTCCGTCTCAATTTCCTCGTCGTCGTAGTCGAATGACGTGCCGCACTCGGGGCACCAGGTGACATTGAACAGGTCCGTTCGGTCAGGACCACACGCTTCGGGCGGAAGTTCGACGGGACTCTGACATTCAGGGCAGAGGACGTGCATACGCTGCCTTTGTACGAGGGAGAGGGCCTTGGTCCCTTATATACCCCAATGAAACGTGTTGGCGCGTTGCCTGAGCCACCCCACGTTTCCGGTAAGCGAACCCTTGGTGGTCCGCGAGCACTGGCCGCAGAGAACCGAAGGATGGGTGAGCACGGGCCTGTTGCCAGAGGCCGGCGGTCGGTCAGGCGATATGGTTTGTCGAGGAGTTCGTGGGCTTTGGCGCGTGCTCCAGCTGACACGAGTGTTCCGGGTTGCACTGTTCCAGCTGCTGGATGACGTAGTCCTTTAAGCGTTTACTGCAACGCCTCAGTTCGCTACCGCCCGACCCGCCGCCTCCACTTGGACGCCTTCCTCATGGGAGGCGTCTTTTTTTGTCAATTGGTGCAAGAACGCCAGTTTTCTCCGCGGACCTTGCGCTTCTTGCCCCGCTGCTGGGGCGCGGCGGCACGGTCACCCGACGCCCCAAATCGGCGGCCTGGCAGCTGTCAGGCAGTGGCGCGAAATCGGAATTCGACGGCGAAGCACGAGGGGCCAATTCGCTGCGCCTGCCCCACGAAGGCGATTTGCCCTTCCGCGCGATTGGCCAACCTGCGATACTCCGCCCCGGCAATTTGCCCAGTCTGGGAAAGCTCCGCGACTTCTAGCGACAGAACGGCGATCCCGCTTCAGGGACGGATCGGCATGAAGATCTTTTTCTCCGTCGGCGAACCGAGCGGCGATTTGCACGGCGCGAATCTGATTCGGGAGTTGGGCCGCCGCCTGTCAGGGTGCGAAACGCTCGGCCTCGGCGGTCCGCGGATGCATCGCGCCGGCTGCCGGCTGCTGCAGGATATGTCGGACCTGGCGGTGATGGGGCTCTTTCCGGTGCTGGCGAAGCTCCCCCGGTTCTTCGCCTTACTGCGCGAGGTGGAGCGGGCGCTAGACGCCGAGCGGCCCGACGCGGTGGTGCTCATCGACTATCCGGGGTTCAACTGGCATGTCGCGCGCCAAGCAAAGGAACGCGGCATCCCGGTCTTTTACTATGGCCTGCCACAACTGTGGGCCTGGGCTTCGTGGCGGGTGAGCAAGGTCCGCCGGTTTGTCGATCATGCCCTCGTGAAGCTGCCGTTCGAGGAGCGATGGTTTCGCGAACGCGGTTGCCGGGCGACCTATGTCGGCCATCCCTATTTCGATCAGCTGCGCGGCGAGCAATACGACCATCCGCTGCTCGACCGCCTGGCGATGGGGCCGGGCCGACTGGTGACGATCCTCCCCGGCTCGCGCACGCACGAGGTTCATGCCAACCTGCCGCAGCTTTTGCGAGCCGCCGCGCGGGTGCGACAGCATGTGCCCGATGTCCGTTTCGCCATCGCCAGCTATAGCGAGCGGCAGGGAGCGCTCGCCCGGCGGTATGTCTCGCAAGCCAATGTGGAAGCCGAGGTTTATGTCGGCAGCACGCCCGAGCTGATCGCGTCGGCCCACGTTTGCCTGGCGACCTCCGGCTCGGTTTCGCTGGAGCTGCTGTATCACGCCAGGCCGAGCGTCATTTTGTATTCCGTGCCGTGGTGGACCTATGCGGCCCTGCGGCGGTTCATGAAGGTTCGTTACATCACGCTGGTCAATCTGCTGACGGCCGACCGGATCGAAATCGACGACGAGCATCCGGCCCCCTACGACTCGGCTCATCCGAGCCATCGGCAGGTGTTGATGCCGGAGTATCCGACGTGCGGCGACCGTTCGGCCGACATCGCCCGCCACGCGGTCGAGTGGTTGACCGACGAGCCGGCGCGGCAACGATTGATCGGGCGGATGGAGCGGCTGAAGGGGGAGCTTTGTCGCGGCGGGGCTTCGGCCCGCGCGGCCGACTACATCGCCGCCGAGCTCGCCGGCCAGCGGCAGGTTCGCCGGGTGGCGTAAGCGCGGCCTCCCGTTTCCGATTTATAATCAGCGGCAGCTCTCCCCCGCGTTGCTCCTTCCCTTTGCCGACCGAGCAGGTGTGCCTTGTTCTTTTTGGCCGAACCGCCGCCGACTCCCTACGACCTGAACTTCCAGGTGCTCGGTTTCCCGGTACGGGTGCATCCGTTCTTCTGGCTGGTCGGGTTCGTCATGGGCTTTCAGGGTTTGGGAGGGGAACCGATTGGGATCGTGATCTGGATCGTCGTGCTTTTCAGCTCGATTTTGATCCACGAGCTGGGGCACGCCCTGATGATGCGCCACTTTGGCCGGCGGGCGCATATTGTGTTGCATTGGATGGGTGGCCTGGCCATCGAAGGGGGCAGTTCCCCCTATTCATCGTATTCGTCGTTCGATTCTTCCGGTTTTGGACGCCGCCGCACCCCTGGCGAGCAGATCTTGATCTCGTTTGCCGGTCCCGCGGCGGGGTTTTTGCTGGCGGGGGTGGTGGTCGGGTTGATCTATGCCAGTGGCGGCCGGGTGCTCGTGCTGCAAGACGAGCGACATGTGCCGTGGCTAATTCCAATGCTGGGGGGCGAACTGGCGCGAAACGCC
Organism: Pirellulaceae bacterium; assembly: GCA_033762315.1. GTDB lineage: Bacteria > Planctomycetota > Planctomycetia > Pirellulales > Pirellulaceae > CAYLLN01. The sequence continues at coordinate 19,764 of JANRLS010000208.1, read as the reverse complement.
AACCTGAACGAACTCGCGCGGCAACTCTTGTATGTCAATGTGCTGTGGGGACTGGTGAACCTACTCCCGGTGTTGCCGCTCGACGGAGGACAGATCGCGCAGCAACTTCTCGTCGTTCACGATCCGTATGCCGGCATGATGCGGGCGCTGTGGCTGAGCGTGATCGTCGGGGCGGCGGCGGCGCTGCTGTTGGGGTTCGCGCTGGAGAGCATGTTCGTGGCGATGTTCTTTGGTTCGCTGGCGGTGTCGGCCTACTTTACGCTGCAACAGTTTGGCGGTCGCGGCAGACCGTGGTGAATGGCGCGCGGTTGTCGCGATGCGAGTCGCGCGGCGATTTCGCGCGACGAAAGTGAGCGCGAATCGCGCGCGGCGAAAAAAACTTCAAATTTTTTTTCGCCGAGTCGCGCGCTGTGGAGTGGACGTTGCCAAGCGGGCGCGAGAACGAGCGCCGCGCGAGCGCGAGGCGCGCGCGGCAATGTAGCTGGATGCTCGCGCGTGATGCGCGCGGCGCAGGCGCTTGCGCATTGGAGGCGACTGGCGAGGAGGTTGCGAAAATGCCTTGTTTTGCCGAGCGAAATGCATATTCGCGAACGACAGCGCGGCGCTTCTCCAGGTGCGGCGCGGGCAATTGACGGCGCGGCGCGAGCTCGCGAAGGTGCTGGTCGGCGCGCGCTACTTGCGCATCGCGAGGCGCTGCTCGCTCGCGCGCCACGACGAGCGAAAGTTGCGATGCGCGGCGCGCGGCGATGTGCGTTTTGCTACCGCGAGACGCCAACTTCCTCTTGACGTTTCGTGGCGAGAACGCAAGATATAGGGAATTCATGTTCGCCAGCATTGCTGCGACATGAATGCCACCACGCAGGAAAGTGACCAAGGAGTTCACGACAATTCATGCGAGCGGTCGGCGACAGACGGATGTCGCACGTCGCTCGCCCCGCGATGCGGGCGAATTGTCTTGAGGCAAGAGGCGAACGACGAAGCGACTGGGAGTGTCAGCGCCGTCGCCGCCAAGACCTGTTTTACGGAGGACGTTACTGTGGCCAAGAAGAAAGCTGCTGCCAAGAAGGCGACCAAGAAGCCCGCCAAGAAGGCCGCCAAGAAGAAGTAGGCTTCGGTTGCCCCGGCCGCCCGCGCCTTCCGGCATGATGCCGTGATTGCGGATGCCGGCCGCAGACAGCCATTCGAAACAACGAGAAAGAGCCGGCCGGAGGAGGAATCCTCCAGCCGGCTCTAGCCCTTTCTTGATAGGCAGATCGCGACGCAAGTCCTTTGTCAGCGAACAGTTACAGCGTCGGCAGTTGCAGCGTTGGCTGGCGCAGGATCGCTTGTTGGGCCAGGTTCCGCACGAGGGCGGCAACGACCTTCTCCAGATAGGGCCCGACGATCGGATCGGCGTAGTTCCCCATCGTCGTGCCGGCGTCCCCATGCACCCGAATCTGCATGTTCAGCGGCACCTCGCCGAGGAACGGCACGCTCAGTTCCGCCGCTCGCTTCCGCGCCCCGCCGCTGCCGAAGATGTCGTACTTCTTGCCGCAGTCCGGGCAAATAAAGCCGCTCATGTTCTCGACCATGCCCAAAAGCGGAATGTTGACCTTGCGAAACATGGCAATCGCTTTGACCGCGTCGAGCAAGGCCACCTCTTGCGGCGTGCAAACGACGACCGCACCCGAGAGGGGCAACATCTGCGACAGGGTGAGGGCGATGTCGCCGGTCCCCGGCGGCATGTCGATGATGAGGTAGTCGAGCTCGCCCCAGGCGGTGTCGCGGAGGAATTGCGTGATCGCCCCGTGCAGCATCGGACCGCGCCAGACCACCGCCTCGCCCGGCGGCATGAGAAAGCCCATCGACATCACCGGCATCTTCTCGACCAGGATCGGCTGGATCTTGCCGTCCAGAATCTGCGGCCGCGGCGCATCGCCCACGCCCAACAGATGCGGAATGCTCGGGCCGTACACATCGGCATCCATCAGGCCGACGCTGCAGCCGGCCCGCTTCAGGCCCAAGGCCAGCGTGGCCGCGATCGTGCTCTTGCCGACGCCCCCCTTGCCCGAGCCGACGGCGATCACGCTCTTGGCGGCCAGGCCAATCTGCCCCAGCTTCTGCGGCGGCCGCGTGTGCTGCGCGGAATGCACGGTGACTTCGGTCAGTCCCGGCAGGCGCTGGCGAACGAGGTCGGCGAGTTGGCCGCGCGTCTCGGCGGCGATGGGGGCATCGTGCGTGGTGAGGGCGAGCGTGAGCGAAGCCCGGCCCCCATCGACCGCCAGCTCGCGCAGCTGACCGAGCTGCAACGCTTCGCGACCCGTTTCCGGGTCTTTGAAATCGGCGACGGCGGCTTGCAATTGGCTGACGGTAACTTGGCCACTGGCCATGAGCGGAATCTCCGAGAGATGCGTTCGATTGGAAGAATGATTAGCCCGCCGGTCGTGGCAAGCTGGCCCACGGCAGACGAGCCAGCAGTGCCTCGCGCCACGGCAGTTCCGCGGCCGGTGCGAGCGCCAGATGGCGATGCGCGAGCCGAACCGCGAGCGGGACATCCGCCGCGCACTGGAGCACCGCGAGCGTCCCGGCTTCGCGCAACAGCGACTCGGCGGCGGCCAGCTCGCGCGTCGTCAAAGCCAGGAACCGGGCCCGCGCATACTCGGCCGACCAGCGGGGAAGCGTCCGTAGGATCGCCTCCAGATTGCCGGCGGTCACCTCGACCGCCACGACCGATGCCGGCGAGGCCCCCAGTTGCCGGCCGCATTCGGCGAGGCTGCGTGTTTCGGCGAGCACCTCTCGCCCCGCCAGCGCGCGGCGGAAGAGGCCAGCCCAGTGGCCGGTCTTTTCGCACACAATCAGGCGGGCGGAAGGCATCACTCAATCGTAACCGGCGCTCGCGGCGGGCGTAAGGCGGCGAGCTACTCCGCGCCCTCCCCTTCCTCCAGCGGCTCGAAGACGACCGGCTCGTCGTCGCTAGTCGGCACGGCGGGAGCGAGCCCGAGCTGCGCGAGTCGCCGCAACAGCCTTCCCCGGCTGATGCCGAGCAGTTGGGCGGCCTTCGATTTATTGCCCCGCGCGGTTCGCAAGGCCCGCTGCAAAAGCTCGCGCTCGATGTCGGCGAGGAAGTCGTCGAGCTGGATCGACTCTACCTCGCGCGGCGGATGGGCGAGGGCTCCCGCCGCCAAATGCAAGCGCTCGGGCAGGTCGGCCGTTGCGACCAGCGGCCCGGTGGCCCGCTGGCAGGCCTCGCGGACAAGCAGCGCGAGCTCATCGACGTTGCCTGGCCAATCGTAGGCCAAGAGCTTGTCGAGCGCCGGCGGCGCGAACCCGGCCAGTTGCTTGTTGCCCTGGGCGTTGAACTCTTCCAAAAAGAACTGCGCGAGAAGCGGCACATCGGCCCCGCGGCTTTTGAGCGGCGGCAGGGCGATGGTGAGCGTGCTCAGGGCATAGGCGACGTCGCGGCGAAACTTGCCCCGCGCCGCCAGCCGCTGCAAGGGGAACCGGGCCGTCGCCAGCGTATGCAACTCGACTCCGGGCAACAGCAGAAAGCCGGCCAGCTCTTGCTGGGCATCGGGGCGCAGGCGATCCACGTCCAAGAGCAGCGCCGCCGGTGGCCGCTCCGTGTTGGCGTCGGCCTGTCGCCGCAGCACGGCGGTCAGCGTGGCTTGCATGTGCTCGGCATTGACGATCGGGCAATCGATGGGAACGAGCGGGCCGATGGAGGCCGCGGGCTGGCCATAGTGAATCGTTCGGGCGACGTGCTCCCGGCCGCTGCCGGGGGGACCGACGACGAGCACCCTGGTGCGGGCGGCGATGGCGATACGCACCTGCTCGCGGACGCGGCGCAGCGGGTCGCTCTGCCCGACAAGCTGGCCGATGTGGAACCGCCGCCCCAATTCGCCGCGCAGTTGCTGTAAGAGGGTGTGCAGCCACTGCGGGGCGAGCTGCGCGGCGTCTCCCTGCTCGGCCGGGCCGACTCCCGCCAGCGGATCGACCACGATCAAAAGGCCCGCGAGCCCTTCGCCGGCCAGCGGAACAAACCGGGCCGGCCGCTGGTCGAGCCTATCTCCCGCGCCAATGCGGGCGACCATGCCGGCGGCGAGGCGTCCGGCAAAGGCATCGGGGGGTGGACACAGTCCCGCCGCCTGCTCGACCGAGCCGCCAACCTCGCCCGAGGCGTGGTAGTCGCACCGCACTCCCGCTAGTTCCTCGGCCGGTCGGCCCAGCCACGCGCTAAACGCCGGATTGCCATAGACGATCCGCCGCTGGCCATCGAGCAGATAGACTGGCGTCGCCGCGCCATCGAGCGCACGGATCAGCGCGCGGGCCAGAGACAACTTTCGCGGCATGGAGATGGCCGGCGCGGGCCGGCTCCGAGGAAGGGCGGAGACAGCCTGATTATAGTCGGTGAGACGCGCGAACCCGAAGTGTCAGCGAGGATGCATCGCTCGTGCGTGTAGCCCCTCGCTCACGCTTCGAGTTAGTGTAGGACCGTCGCCCTTCACACCCGCTTCCGACTGCGTGGCAATCGCCAGCCCGCGGCCGGGGAAGGCGCCGACGAACAGCACCAGGCCGCCGCACAGAATGGCTGCGGCCAGGGCTCCAATGCCGCCGCCGGCTGGGGGCGCGGAGGTTTGCGGCTGGAAGAACATGACGGCCACGATCCGCAGGTAGTAAGCGGCGGCGATTGCGGCATTGAGGGCGGCGACGACCGACAGAATCAAAAACCATCGCGACATGCCGCCGCCGGCGGTGGAGGTGGCGATTTCGATAGCGCTGGTGAAGAGCGTCAGCTTGCCCCAGAAGCCCGCGAGCGGCGGTATGCCGGCGAGCGAAAACATGCAGACGGCGATGATCGCTGCCGCCAGGGGATGCGAATGCCCCAGGCCAGCCAGTTCATCGACGCCCGAAACTTCGCGCCGCGGCGAGCCGAGCCAGGCAAGCGTCGCGAAGGCCCCCATGTTCGCCAAGGCATAGACGCCGACATAGAACAAGGCCGCCGCGAGCCCTCCCTCGAATTGCGCGCCGACCGCCGAAGTGGCACCCGCCGCCGCCGCCAGGCCGATCAGCAGGTAGCCGCCGTGGGCGATGGAGGAATACGCCAGCAGCCGGCGGAGGTTGCTTTGCCAGAGGGCGCAGATATTGCCGATGGTCATCGTCAGCACCGCCAGCACCAACAGCAGTTGCCACGCGAAGTCGGACAATCCCGGCAGGGCGACGATCGCCAGCCGCACCAGCCCCGCGATGCCGGCGATTTTGGGGGCGACCGCCAAGAGCCCCGCATTCGCGTTGGTGGTCCCCTGATAAACATCGGGGGCATAGAACTGCAGCGGGGCGATGGCCAGTTTGAAGCCCAGGCCGGCGATCACCAGGATCAGTGCCAGCGGGGCAATGGCCCCCAGCGGCTTGGCGGCGAGAGCCGCTTTGTCGGCGAAGGCGTCGGCAAGGCCGGGGGTCGATCCGCTGCCGACGAGAATCGTGGTGCCGGAAATGCCGTAGAGCAGCGTCAGGCCATACAGCAACAGAGCGGACGAGAAAATGCTGAGGAAGAAATACTTCATGGTCGCTTCGGAGGTCGCCCGGTCTCGCCGTCCCAAAAAGAGCAGCACATAGGTCGGGATCGAGATCATTTCGAGTCCCAAAAACAGCAAGGCCAGCTCGTTGGCCGAGGCGACCAGCATCACCCCCAGCACCACCAGCATCAGGCTGCCGAAAAATTCGCTCGCCAGTTCGGGATCGGCCGCTCGCGAAGCGATCAGCGTGAAAACGAGGCCGACCAACAGCGCGAGCCCGCGCAGACCGAGGCTGAGCACGTCGATATTGACCGGGCCGGTGAGCGGAGCCGAGGGGAGGCCGATATTGAACAAGGCCGCGGCGGCGACGACGTAGGAAACAAGCGCGGCGACCGCCCAGTAGGCCCGGCTTTTGGTGAACGCCCCGCCGACGAAGATTGACGTCGCCGCAGCACCGAGAATCACTTCGGGCCAGAGGAGGCTGATGGTTTTCCACTCGACAAACATTGGATTAAATCCGAAATCCGGAGCACGAAACCCGAAACAAACCCGAATCTGTAAAGGTCAGAAATCAGAAACAGAATCCGGTAGGGCGTTTGCGGCTTTGCTGATTACTGTATTGTTTCGGATTTCGGATTTCGTGCTTCGAGTTTCCGCGGCCACCGCTGCGGCGGCTGGTCCGCGGGCGGCTTCCAGCGTCGGTTCCATGCGGCTCAGAAAATCGCCGGGGCGGAGGCCGATCCAAAAGACAAACACGGCCAGCGGCACCAACGCGGCGATTTCACGCCACGACATATCATGAATCTCGTGGTGGCTGGCCGCTTCCGGCTCTTTCAGCGGCCCAAAAAAGACCCGCTGCACAAGCCACAGCATGTACCAAGCGCCCAGCACCACGCCCGAAACAGACAGCACGGCAATCGCCAGCAGTTGCCCAGCCAGCAGCGGCGGCGCTTCGGCCCAGGCGCGCTGGAACATGCCCAGCAAAATCAGGAACTCACCCGCGAAACCATTCAGGCCCGGCACGCCGATGCTGGAGAACGTGAACAGGACCATGAAGAACGCAAGCCACGGCGTTTTGCGGGCGAGGCCCCCGAGCTGCGAAATTTCGCGGGTGTGATAGCGCTCGTAGATCATGCCGACAATGGCGAAGAGGCCGCCTGTCGAAAGGCCATGATTGACCATTTGCAGGACGCTGCCATGAACTCCGGCGGCAGTCAGGGCAAAGAGGCCAAGCATGCAAAATCCCAGGTGGCTGACGCTGGAATAGGCAATCAGCTTCTTCAGGTCGGTTTGAGCCAGAGCGACGAGCGCGCCATAGATGATGCCCGCGACCGCCAGCCACAGCATCCAGGGCATGAGGGTGGCGGTCGCTTCGGGAAGCATCGGCACGCTGAACCGCAAAAAGCCATAGACGCCGATTTTCAGCAGCACGCCGGCGAGAATGACGCTTCCCGCGGCCGGAGCCTGCACGTGCGCCAGCGGCAGCCAGGTGTGCAATGGGAATAGCGGCACCTTGATCGCAAAGCCGGCGAAGAGGGCCAGGAAGGCGAGCAGTTGCCACTCGCGCGGCAAGGGATGGGCCTGCAGCGATTCGGTGAGCGCGGCGATCGAGAAACGAAACACGTCGAAGCCGCTCGTTTGCCGATCCCAGACGACAATCGCCAAGAGGCCGAGGAAGGTGAGCATGCTGCCGGCGAGCGTGAACAGAAAGAACTTGCTGGCGGCGTAGCGGCGGTCTTCGCTTCCCCAAATGCCGATGAGGAAGAAGAGCGGAATGAGGGTGAACTCGAAGAAGACGTAGAACAGGATGATGTCGCGAGCGGTGAAGACGCCGAGGCAGCCGAATTCGAGCAAGAGGAGCATCGCATAGTAGAGCGGCTCGCGCTGGTCGATGGATTCCCAACTAATCAGCACGGCCGTGACGAACAGCAGGGCCGAAAGACCGAACATCCAGATGCCCAGGCCATCGAGCCCGACGCTGAAGCGAATATCGAGTCCCAGATTGCCCGCATTGGCAAGCCAGGCGGCATCGGTGGGGGCGAAATCGGCGGCGACCGTTCCACCCGGGGGAAAATTCATCACCAGTTGGCCGGCGCAGAACAACGTGAGCAGCGTTACCGCCAGCGCGACGACCCGCGCCGCATGCCGGCCAAGCGGAGCGATGATCCACATCAGGATCGCCCCGGCCAGCGGGAGGAATATCGTAAGCAGCAGTTGCTGACTAATCATGGTTTAGCCCGCGGCATAATACAAACGTGCCGCGATCAGAATCAAAGAGCCCAACACCATCGCTAGGGCATAAAACTGGACAAGCCCCATCTGCAGCGACCGCATCAGTGAGCCAACCGCCGGCGGCACCCGACCGACGAGGTTCACCAGGCCATCGACGAGCCAGCGATCGATCCAAAACGCGATTTGCGCCGCCAGCTGAAGGGGCCAGACAAAGAGCGCGGCATAGAGTTCGTCGAAATAGAACTTGCGGAGCGAGAGCTTGTAGGGAGTGACGAAATTCCCGACGAGCAGCGGTGCTGCCAGGATGAGCGACAAGATCGCGAGCACATAGCCCACAAGCGTCACCAGCCAACCCAAATGGTTGCGGCGGAGAAAGCGAGTCGTCGCCCCGATCCACCAGACGCGCTCCAAGCCGAGCACCCACTGCGGATCGGTCAGGCGGTTGAGTCCCTGCAGATCGAACACTCGCTGCAAAAAGCGGGCCTCGCTCCGGTCGCCGAGATACATGTAGAGCGCAAGGCCCATTCCCGCGACCGCCACCACCGTGCTGATGCCGGCGATGGGAAGATGGAATTGCTCGGGCACTTTGGTCAGGGCAATCTCGCCGGCGGCGAGCGAGGGAGTGCCGGCGAGAAAATCGACGAGGCGGTTGGTCCCCCAGTTCGTTGGATTGGAGATCGCGAGTATGCCGACCAACAATGCACAGACGGCTAGCACCCCCAGTGGCATGACCATGAGTGGCGGGGACTCGTGGGCGTGGTGCCCCGCTTCGTGCGGGATTACCTCGTCGCCATAAAAAGTGAGCGAGAACGCTCGGAACGTGTAGAAGGCGGTCAAAAATGCGGTGAGCAGGGCGGAGTAGTACAGCCACTGGTAAACGGCGCGACTGGTGGCGAGTTGGCTATCGGACCACTTGGCAAGCGGGCCAGGGGGCGATGTTCCGTCTCCCTTGGGGAGAGGGCTTGGGTGAAGGTCCGCCGAAGTGCCGTGAGTCGCGGCACCCTCGTGCTGACCGACTGCCGGAGCATGAGAATGCTCGTCCCGATGCTCGATTTCGTGATCCAACTCGTGAATCTTGTCGTGCAGCGAGGCGAAAATCGCGTCTTTGCTCCAGAATCCGGCGAAGGGAAATATGCCGGCGAGGGCCAAGCAGCCGAAGAGGAACGTCCAGTGGGTGTGCGGCATCAGGCGACGCAGGCCACCGAATTGACGCATGTCGATGACGCCCCCCATCGCGTGCATCACGCTTCCCGCGCCGAGGAAGAGGAGGGCCTTGAAGAAGGCGTGCGTGAATAGGTGATACATGCCGCTGGTGACGCCCGCGAAGGTGCCGACGCCGAGAGCGAGAAACATGTAGCCGAGTTGGCTGATCGTGGAATAGGCGAGCACGCGTTTGAGATCAAACTGAGTGAGCGCGATGAGGCCGGCAAGCAGGGCGGTAAAGGCCCCGATGCAGGCGACGACGAGCTGCGCGGTCGGAGAAACGGCGAAGAGCGGCGTGCAGCGCGTCACCATATAAACGCCGGCGGTGACCATAGTCGCCGCATGAATGAGCGCGCTGACCGGTGTCGGTCCTTCCATCGCGTCCGGAAGCCAGACATGCAGCGGAAACTGAGCGCTTTTGCCGCACGCCCCGATCAAGAGCAGCAGGCAGATGGCGGTCGCGATGCCACCGGTGACATAGTCTCCCGCCGCGATGCGCCGCTGGCCGAGAACGCCACGGATAAGGGCCGGCCCGGCCGGTGCCGCATCGCTGGGCGAGCCAGCCGTGGCATTCGAACTAGCCGCTTCGAGAGCAGCCGCATCGACCGAGCCATCGGGCAGCGAATCGTGGTAGTTGAGGGTGCCGTAGGTACACCAGATCAGAAATAGGGCCAGGGCGAAGCCAAAATCGCCGACGCGGTTGACCAGAAAGGCTTTGACCCCCGCCGCGGCCGCTTCGGGCTTGGTGTACCAGAAGCCGATGAGCAAGTAGCTGCAAACCCCCACCGCCTCCCAAAAGACGAAGAGGAGGGCGAAATTGCTGACCGACACGAGCATCGTCATCGAAAAGACGAACAGCCCCATGTAGGCGAAGAATCGCCAGTAGCCTCGGTCCCCCTCCATGTAGCCGGCGGCGAATACGGCGACGAGCGTGGAGATGAACGTCACCATCGCCAGCATCATCGCGGTGAGTGCGTCGGCCCGCAGGGCGATGTCGAGGCGAAAGGCGCGTGGCCCGGAATCGGCGGCGGTGGCGCCGGTCCCGCGCAGGTCATAGGCATCGGGGATATCGGCCCAGGTCCAGAGGGTGATGACTTTCTCGAAGCCGGCAATCGATTGCGCGCCGGACTTGGCTTGCTCCAAACCCACTTCGCGGTAGAGAGCGAGCGCACAAACACACGAGCCAGCCAGCGCCAAAATGAGCGGCAGGTGGCTGTAGTTTTTCAAGAGCCGCGGCCCGAGCGCGCCGATGAGGACCGCCGCGGCCAGGGGGAGGGCGGGAATCAGCATCAGGCACAAGGAAATCGTGTCTTGCATGTCACACGCGGGGGCGGTGCAGTTGTTCGGACAGGTTGGGGGGCGGAGCGACGCCGGCGGGAGTGAGGTGCGGCCAGACCGGCTCTTCGTCGCGCTCTTCGGGCACCCCTTGATCGACGAACGGCGGCTGGCTCTCTTCGCGCAGGTCTTGCCAGGCGGCGGCATCGAGCCGGCCCGAACGGCGGGCGAGCATCAAAATCAAGGCCATCGCGATCGCGGCTTCGCAGGCGGCCACCGTGATGATGAAGATCACCAGCATCTGGCCGCCGAGGTTGCCGTGATACCGGCCGAAGGCGACGAGGCTGAGCGAAATCCCTTGCAGCATCATCTCGGCACAAAGAAACATGACGATCATGTTTCGTCGGACGAGAAAACCGACCATTCCCAGCACGAACAGGATCGCGCCGACGAGGAGATAGTTGTAAAGGAGGCTGAGGTCGTTCATTGCAGGGCCTCCTCGATCCGGTCGCCGAGCCGCGGCTTGCCCTGGATGGCGATCGCCACCGCCCCCACCAGGGCCGCGAGCAAGAGCGTGCCGGCGACTTCGACGCCGACCAAATGCTGGCTGAAGAGCGTGCGGCCGACCTGGGCCATGTGGTGCGTGCCATCCGGCGGCTTGTCGGCGGTATCCTTGCGCGGCGGCATTTTCGGCTCGGGCTGGCCGAAAAAGGCATGGCCGGCATGGGCCAGTGGCGTGGGTGCCGCTTGGTCCTTGGCATTTCCCAGCAGCATCGTCAACAGGCCGACAAACGTGGCCGCGGCCAGCACCGAGAAGGTCTTGGGAAACCAGCCCCAACTGATCCGGTCGTAGGAGCTGTGCCCTTCCGGCTGGGCGAGCATGATGACGAACAGGAACGTCACCACGATGGCCCCGGCATAGACGACGATCGTCGCCACGCCGAGAAACTCGGCCCCTTGATAGAAGTAGAGTCCGGCGGTGGCGAGCAGCGACAGGGCAAACCAAATGGCCGAATACACCGCGCTTTTGGAGGCGATGGTGCAAACGGCGGCGGCCAGCGTAATCAGGGCGAGCAGCCAAAACGTGCCTTGCTCCAGCCAGCCATTAAGCAGCGGTAAATCGGCGGCGAGCAGGCCCGCGGCGATGACCAAGAGGGCGCTGCCGATGGTTTTGCCGTAGCGAAAGCGATACGGAACGATGAACGCCAGCCCCAGCGCGCCGACGAGCAGCGCCCAGAACATCGGGCAGGTGGCTACTTTCATAAGCAGGTCGCGCGACGTGGCCGCATCGGCGGCGAGCAGCAGGAGGCCGTTCATGTGGCGGTCCCTCCCAGGGCCGGCGATTTCATCGGCTCTTTGTCCTTCGTCGCGTCATACACCGAGAGGAGCTTTTCCTTGTCGAAGATCATCTCCTCGCGGCTGCGGCCGGTGAGGTTATACAGGCTGGTTAGTTCGACGGCATCGACCGGGCACGCTTCCTCGCACATGCCGCAATAGATGCAGCGGAGCTCGTCGATGGCGAAGCTTTGCGGATATTTCTCGCGGTCGGGCCAGGGGCTTTCGGCGGCGATGATGTCGATGCAGTGGGCGGGGCAGGCCGTCGCGCAGAGGAAACAAGCCACGCACTTGACCCGCCCCTCGCTGTCTTTATTCAGCCGATGCACGCCCCGATAGATCAGCGGATTGCCGATGTTCGGCTCTTCGTCGGGATAGCTGACGGTGACGACCTCGCCGCCAAGCGACCGCGAGAGGTGCTTGAACGTCGTGGTGAGCCCCTGCATGACCAGCGGGACGTACAGCATCCCCGCCAGCCCCAGCTTGGGCTCGGAGATCCATTTGATGTTGGAGTCGTCGGATTTCATGGTTCGGAAAGTGGGGCAGGTTTCTAACCTGCCGTGTTCTGCCTGGCAGGTTGGAAACCCGCCCCACTGCCTATATCTGCGAATCTACTTCTCGGGAGGACAAATCGAGCCGGGGGCGGTTGTCGGTTACGAGCGGGTTGACGGCGGCCATTGCAAGCCAGGCGACGGCAAACACAAGCCATGAGCCGCCGATGACAATCGCTCCCCAACCGGCACTCAGCTCGAGCGGGTCGTTGATTTTTCGTAGCTCATATAGCACGGCAAGGGCGATCAGATTGACCATCCCCAGGGGGAGCATCACCTTCCAGGCCAAGTTCATCAGTTGGTCGAAGCGAAAGCGGGGCCAACTCCAGCGGACCCACATGAAGAACACGATCACCAGGAAAATCTTTCCTTGCAGCACGGCGATCCGGAGCAAAGCAATCGGCCAGGTGATGACCACGTCGCTGCCGGCTTCGAGCCCGGCGCTGCCGGTCAGGCCGAAAGGCAAGCTCCAGCCGCCGAAAAACAGCACAACAATCAGGAACGAAGCGGTGATCATGTGCATGAACTCGGCCACCAGAAACAGCAGCAGCTTCATGCCCGCGTATTCGGTGTGATAGCCGCCGATCAGTTCCTGCTCGCATTCCGGCAGGTCGAACGGCAGGCGGGCCGCTTCGGCGAAAGCGGCGACCACGAACACCACAAAACCGAGCGGCTGGAGGAAGGCATACCAGCCGTCGGTGGCCTGGGCGGCGACGATGGAATCGAGATTCAGCGAGCCGGCAGCCAGGGCGATGCCGAGAATGCCCAGCCCCATCGGCAGTTCGTAGGCGATGAGCTGGGCACTGCTCCGCAGACCGCCGAGGAAGCTGTATTTGTTGTTGCTCGCCCAGCCGCCCAGGATGACGCCGTAAACGGCGATGCTCGAGAGTGCAAAGACAAAGATCATGCCGACATCGACGCCGGGAGCGACGGTGAGCTGAACCGGACTGCTTGAGAACTTGTAGCCGAAAATTTCGTTCGGAATCAGGCTGCCAAACGGAATCACGGCGAACACCGCCAGGGCGGCGGCGAGAATCACCAGCGGCGCGAGCACGAACAGCCGCCGATCAACGTGGGCCGGCGTGTACTCTTCCTTAAGGATCATCTTCAGGCCGTCGGCCGCCGGCTGGCCGAGGCCCCAGAGGCGCAAGTCTTTCAGGCCGAGCAGCGAGAGGGGCGCGCCGACCCGGTTGGGGCCGATGCGGTCTTGCACCCAGGCCGCCATTCGCCGCTCGAGCAGCACAAAATAGGCCGCCGCGGTCATGAGGCCGCCGAGGAGGATGGCTGCTTTGATGAGGACTTCGAGCATGGAGGAAAGGGGTAGGGCTGGGGGCTAGGGCTGGAGGCGGGCGAAAGGATCGTATTTTCCTAGCCCTAGTCTCAAGCCTTAGCCCTTCTGTTTACGCAAGTTGATTGACTTTCAAATCCACACCCACCTCCGGCACGCCGGTCGCGGCGGCCGAGAAAAGGGTGATTTCGCGGGCGATTTCGGCAAGTACCTCAGGGGCTTTGTACAGACCTGGGCGGCGGAGCAACTGCCAAAGGATTTGCCCTTCGGTCAGCACGCCTGCCGGGGGACGAATCGCCCAAGTGAACGACTGCAGTCGATCCAAAGCGTTGACATACGACCCTTCGCGCTCGGCAAAGGTCGCGCCGGGAAGCTGATAGTCGGCCCGCTCCCACAGCGGCGAGGTGAAGCAATCCTGCACGATCAGCGTGCCGACGCCAGCGAACTTCTCGACTACCGCCGCGTCGTTCCAAGGCTTCACATAGCCGCCGGTCAGCCAGACCGCGCCGAACGATTCGCTTTCGACCCGGCCGAGAAAATCGCCCCAATGGAGCAGGCTGCCACCGAGCCGGCTGACGATTGCCTCGACCCCCTTGCGATTGGGGCACTTCTCGGCCCGGATCGTGAAGCCGCTGGGGAACTTTTCGTCGGTTCCTGCGGTGGGAATCGGGCCGACGGCGAGCACTGCCTGCGGATCGAGCGAGCGGATATAGGTGCCTAGCAGGTACGCCTCTTCGATCGTCAGGTGCGGCGAAATCACCGCTGCTAGCTTGCCGGCTTGGCGGAGCTTATGACTCAGCTCGGCAGTTAAAGAGGACCATTCAACATTCGCCAAGCGACCCTCACCCCGGCCCTCTCCCAGAGGGAGAGGGAGGGATCTGTCCCGCTTGCGAAGCTGCGTCAGTCGCCGCGGATCATGCACGTGCTTCCAGCCGTAACGGCCGTCGTCGCACATCCACCACTGGTTGATGTGCGGATTCTCGCGCGGCTTGAGTCGATAGATGCGATCCTGGTTTTGTTCGACCTTGATCGAGCACCCGGTCGAGCAGCCGGCACAGACGTTGTCGTGGCTTTTGAGGAACCAAACCCGCTGCTGGTAGAGGAAGTCTTTGTCGCCGAGGGCCCCGACGGGGCAGATATCCGACACGTTGCCCGAAAGCTTGTTGTCGAGCGGGAACCGCAGTTCGCCGTTTTCGTCTCGAAAGACGTCGATCTCTTCATGCGCGCCGCGATTGATGACCATCAGCTCGCTGGTGCCGGTGATCTCGCGGGTGAACCGGACGCAGCGGGTACACATCACGCAGCGATCGACGAACAGGGTGATCGTGTCCCCCAGCTCGCGGCGGCGACTGGTGAAGGGCTTGATATCGGCCCGCCGCTCGGCCTGGCCGTATTCAAAGTGATAATCTTGCAGCGAGCATTCCCCCGCCTTATCGCAGATGGGGCAATCGACCGGATGCCGCAAGAGCAGGTCTTCCTCGACCATTGCGCGGGCGTTTTTTACCTTCTCGCTGTTGGTGACAAAGACCGTGCCGTCGGTCGCCGGCGTCTGGCAGGCGGGAACGACGCGGGGCTGCATCACCACCTTGCCGGTCTTGTCGTCCTTTTTTCCCGCTTCGACGAGGCACATCCGGCAGCTCGCCACCACCGACAATCCCGCGTGCCAGCAGTAGTGCGGAATTCCCACGCCGGCGCGATGAGCCGCCTGAATGCCATTCAGGCGCTCTTTCTCGCCGAGGGGGACTTCGATTCCGTCAACGGTTACGCTGGGCATGGCTGATTTCTGAATAGCCGGGAGCAAACTGGCTCTCGGTGATTGGCGATGTCAAGTAGTTTGTCGGGGCACCGGGACCAGGTTTGGTCCCGGCTAAGTCGTTAGTGGATTCCTACAAGCTGAAGTGCCGGCACGGCTTTGGTTTCCATCCAGCCGGTGGGGTTGGTGCGTTTGATGGTCTCATCCAGTTCGGGGCGGAACTTTTTGATGCAGTTCTTGATCGGCCAGGCGGCACCGTCGGCGAGGCCGCAGATGGTGGTGCCGGGCATGATGCCGATGGTGTCGCCGATTTCGGCCAAGAGATCGAGATCCTTGAGGCGCCCCTTCCCGGCCTTAATGCGGGTCATCATCCGCGTGGCCCAACTGGTTCCCTCGCGGCAGGGAGTGCATTGGCCGCAGCTTTCGTGCGAGAAGAACCGGCAGCTATTTTCAAGGAAGTCGATCATGCTGGTCGTTTCGTCCATCACGACGACCGCCGCCGTCCCAAGGCCCAGACAGCCAAACTTGCCCGGCCCGTTGAAATCGAGCGGGCAATGGAACTCGTCGGCCTTCAAGAGGCCCATGCTAATGCCGCCAGGAATGGCTGCTTTCGCTTTGCGACCCTTCCAAATGCCGCCGCCAAAACGGTCGATCAGCTCCTGGCAGGTGATGCCGAGCGGAGCCTCATAGCAGCCGGGCCTGTTGACGTGGCCTGAAAGGCAATAGAGCTTCGGACCATAACTGCCGGCATCGCGCGGGTTGGCGGGATCGGGGGGGACGCCGAGCGACTTGAACCAATCGACGCCGCGGTCGAAAATTTGCTTGACGCAGGAAACCGTTTCGACGTTATTGACCACCGTCGGCTTGCGGAAAGCTCCTTCGACGGCGGGAAACGGCGGCTTGATACGCGGCCAGGCCCGCTTGCCTTCGAGGCTTTCGATCAGGCCGGTCTCTTCGCCACAAATATAGGCCCCCGCGCCCCGGTGCATATAGATATCAAGCGTGTAGCCGCTGCCGAGGATGTTTTGGCCGAGATAGCCCGCGTCGTAGCACTCTTGGAGGGCGGCGGCGGTTCGCTTCCAGGCCAGCGGATACTCGCACCGCATGTAGTAATAGGCCGCCCGTGCCTGCGTGGCGAAGCAACTGATAATCAGCCCTTCCAGCACCTGATGCGGGTCATCCTCCATCAGGATGCGGTTGTTGAAGGTGCCCGGCTCGCTTTCGTCGGCATTCAGGCAGAAATAGATCGGGCCGGGGTGATTCGGCGGCAGAAAGGTCCACTTGAGGCCCGTGGGAAAGCCGGCCCCGCCCCGTCCACGCAGGCCACTCGATTTGACCTGCTCGATGACCTCCCTCGGCGTCAGCTTGAGAGCTTTGCGCAGCGCCTGATAGCCGCCGCGCTGCTCATAGACGCGGCGGGTGAAGCTGTCGGGAGTGCCGACATTGGCGAGGAGGACGGGTTGGAAATCGGACATCAGGGGAGCGCTTTTACTAGCTGATCGGCTTGTTCGGGGCTGACGGACTTATGCAAATCATCATTGGCCAGGATGCACGGCGCATGTTCGCAGGCACCGAGGCATTCGGCAAACTCGAGGGTGACGCGGCCATCGGGCGTGGTTTCGCCGGGGGCGACGTGCAGCGTGTGGCTGAGGTGTTCGAGCAGATCGTCGGCTCCGCGGAGGGCGCAGCTAATCGAGCGGCAAACCCACAACCGGCAGCGGCCGGCAGGGGCGGCTTGCTTGAAATAGCCATAAAACGAGAGCGTGTCTTGCACCTGGGCCGGGGCGAGTTCCAGAATCTCCGCGATTTCGACCACCGCTTGCAGCGGCACATGGCGGAGATTCTCGTTCACCAGATGCAGCGCCGGCAACGTCACCGCCTGCTTGGACGGATAGCGCGGAAGGAAGGCCTTGATGGCCTCCACCATGTCGGGAGTGAGAACTTTTTCAGGCATGCCAATTGGGAAAGCACGAAATCCTAAGCACGAAGCACGAAACAAATTCGAAATACGAATGCTTCATTGCTTCAAACGCATCAGGTCGAGCTCCTCATTTCAGTCATTTGTATTTGTGATTCGTTTCGTGCTTCGGATTTTGGATTTCGTGCTTCTTACCTGTCTAATTCGGCGGCAATAATATTGAGACTCCCCAGCACCGCCACCACATCGCTCAAAGTGTGGCCGCGAATGAGTTGGGGAAACAAGGCAAAATGAATGAACGACGGGGGCCGGCAACGGGCGCGATAGGCGACATGACTGCCGTCGCCGACCACATAAAACCCAAGCTCGCCATTGGGGGATTCAATCGCCGCATAGGACTCCTCCACCGGCACCTCGAAGCCCCGATTCCACATCACCAGCTCGAAATGGGTGATCGTCCCTTCAATGGTCTGATAGACCTGGCTTTTCGGCGGCAGCGTGGTGCGCTCGTCCACCCCGACATTGATCGGCCCGGCGGGAATGTTCTCGATCGCCTGATGGATAATCTTCAGGCTCTCGCGCATCTCGGCCATGCGGACGTAGTAGCGGGCAAAGCAATCGCCGGCGGTCGCGCAGCAAACCTGAAAGTCAAAATCGGCGTAGGCGAGATAGGGCTCGTCCTTCCGCAGGTCGCGCGTGACGCCGCTAGCGCGGGCCACCGGGCCGGTCGCGCTCCGGTTCGTCGCGCTCTCCTTGGTCAGCACGCCGACCCCTTTCGTGCGGTCAACAAAGATGCGATTGCGATTGAGCAGGCGCTCCATATCTTCCAGCGTGCGAGGAAAGCTGCGCAGGAAGGCCCGAATTTTGTCGATCACCAGGGGGGTGAAATCTTGTGACAACCCGCCGACGCGAGTGTAGCTGGGATGAAATCGCTGACCGGAGAGCGTTTCGAAAATGTCGTAAATCACTTCCCGTTGGTAAAACGCATACAGGAAGAAGGTGAAAGCCCCCGTATCGAGCCCCATCGCCCCGGTGCAGAGCAGGTGATCGCTGATGCGGGCAAGCTCGGCGACGATCGTTCGCAGATACTTGCAGCGGGGGGTGATTTCGATCCCCAGCAACTTTTCGACCGCCCCGTGCCAGGCAACGTTGTTCGCCACCGGCGAGATGTAGTTCATCCGGTCGGTGATGGTGACGTACTGGTTGTAATCAAGATGCTCGCCTAGCTTTTCAAAGCCGCTATGCAAATAGCCAATATCGGGCACCGCATCGACGACCCGCTCGCCATCGAGCTTGAGCACCAAGCGCAACGTGGTATGCGTAGCCGGATGCTGCGGGCCGAAGTTGAGCGTCCACAGGTAATCCTGCTCAGCTGCTGTCGGCGGCGGTTCAAGGGTGGTGGCGAGCGACATTGGAATTGAAATTTCAAATCACAAGCAGCAAATGACAAACAAACCCAAAATCCCAAGTTCAGATAACCGAAACGAAATTCTCGTGTCCCGCGATTCTTTCTCCTTTCGCGCTTGTTCGAGATTTGAGATTTGGTTCTTGGTGCTTCGCGTCTCGCGCTTTTAGGCTTCGCGGCGCGTTAGAACGGGAAAATTGTGCCGCTCACCGCGCCCTTGCATCGGGTAGTCCTTGCGGAGGGGGAAGGCGGCGAATTCTGCAGGCATCAGGATGCGGCGCAAATCAGGGTGGCCATCGAACACGACGCCAAACATGTCGAAGACCTCGCGCTCGAGCCAGTCAGCACCATTCCACAAGTCGAACAGGCTAGGTACCGATAAATCAGGCTCATTGAGATAAACGCGGACGGTGATGCGCTCGTTGGTCTCGGTGTTGGCGAGCAAATAGGCGAGCCCGAAGCGGTCTTTCGCGGCACGGAATTGCAGATAATCGACGCCGGTCACATCGACCAGCAGGTCGAACCCGCGCTGCTTGAGTAGCGACATCACATCAAGCAGTTTGTCCTTGCTGGCGACTATCCGCGTTTGCCCGCGAAATTCGCTTGGCGCAAGATCGCCAAAGCTGGCCTTCAGGGCGTCGAGAGTATTGGGCGTGGCGGGCATGGGAAGCGTGAGCGACAGATTTCAGATTGGGGATTTCAGATTTGTTTCGTACTTCGGATTTGTTTGGAATTGGGCTCTTGTGATTTGTTTTTTCGCCTCCGGCGCACCTTCACCGATACAGCGGCAGCTCCACAAGCGCTCGTTTCGGCTCTTGTCGCGACTGGACATCAAACTCCTGGCCGCCGATCGTTCCTTCGCGCTGGATTTTGTCCTGCAAATCGATGATCGCCTGAATGAGCTGCTCCGGTCGCGGCGGGCAGCCGGGGACATACATATCGACGGGGATGAAGCGGTCGATCCCTTGCACGACGGCGTAGGTGTCGAAGACACCGCCGGTCGAGGCGCAGGCCCCCATGCTGATGCACCACTTCGGCTCGTGCATTTGCTGCCAGATGCGTTGCAGCACCGGGAGCATCTTCATCGCCACGCGGCCGGCAACGATCATCAGGTCGCACTGGCGAGGGCTAAAGCGAAAGACCTCGGCACCAAAGCGGGCCAGGTCGTGCTTGCTGGCCCCGGTGGCCATCAGTTCGATGCCGCAACAGGCGGTGGCGAAGGGCATGGGCCAGAGGCTGTTCTTGCGGCACCAGTTGGCGACTTCGTCGAGCTTGGTCACCACCACGTTTTCAGGGACATCTATCGCCACTG
>JANRLS010000207.1:0-71284 GCA_033762315.1 Pirellulaceae bacterium | reverse complement strand
GCGGTGCTGATCCTGATTCTCGTCCCCGGTTCCTTGGCGATCATCCTCGCCGCCCCCAGCCTGGCGGTGGCGATTTTCATTGCCGCCATGAACGATTCGCTATTGCAAGAGAACGGCCGGCTGACCGACGATGGCGGGCGGCTCTTGGCGATCCAAGCGGGGCTGATCTTGGGCTTCTTGGCGTTTGCGATTGCCGTGCGCAGGCTCTCGCGGTGGGTGCTGATGACCACGACCAAACCAGCGATTTAGCTCGTGGTTAGTCGCTGCCGCCAGCCGAAACCGTGGCGGCGGGAGGCGTGGCGGGAGTGACGGCAGCGCCCGCTTGCCCCAGCAAGCGGCGTGCTTCGCCCAGCACGAACTTGTGATCCATGAACGGCTGATAGCTGATGTCGTGCCAGCGAACGAGGCCCGCACCATCGATGAAGAAGGTGCCATGTAGGGCCTGGTGCTCGAAATCGTCGTGGCAGCGATAGGCGACAAAGGTGTTCAGCTGGCTATCCGACAACAGCGGCATCGGGATCGGGCTCTTGTAGTCGGTAATCGACTGCTTGAGGCCGGCTACGTCGTCGCTGCTGATGGCCACCAGCGAGATGCCGGAGGCTTCGAAATCCTTGGCCGCGTTGCCGAAGGCGTGCAGCTGCTCGGCACAGTGCAGGCAGCCGTGACCGAGGAAAAACAGCACCACCACCGGCTTGCCGTGGTAATCGGAGAGCGAATGGTCTTTGCCGTCGGCATCCTTGAGCGTCCAGGCGGGTGCGGGCATCGGCTGCCAGCGGAAGGGGCCGAGCGAATCGAGCGACGGCCGAACCCCCGTATCGCTTTTCGCGGCGGCGGAGACCTTCCAATCGGATTCGTAGCCCAGTTCCTTGGCGATGGGCGCGATGCGGGCATACACCGGCGCGGCCGTTTCAAAGGATCCCGAAATCGTCCGCAAATCCGCGAGGGCCTTCTTCGCGTCGTCTTTCTTCCCCGCTTGCCACAGTAGTTCGACGAGCGTCGCCAGCGGCAACACTTCGTTTTTGCGGCTGGTAGCGTGGGTCCGGGCGGCTTCGATCGCCTTGTCCTTATCTCCCGACAGGAATTGCACGCGGGCCAGATATTCCGCTTCGGCGTGGCCTGACTTCTTGAGCAATTCGTGCCCCCGCGCATAATCGCCGGCGGCAACCGCCTGATGGCCCAGCAGCTCATCGACGGCCTTTTGCAGCGGGCCGAGCTTGACGTCGGCGGTCTTCTTCGCGGCATCGCGAGCCTTAGTAACATCGCCTTCCGATTTCTTTTCGCGACGAGTCTTGGTCTCGGCGTCGGCCATCGCTTTGTCTTGGGCCGATTTCTGCTCGGCCCATTTGAGCCGCACCTCGCCCAAAACCTGGTCGCCGGCGGCGGTGTTTCCGCGGCGATAGTGGGCCATCCCCAAATACCGCAGGCGCTTGAGCTGCTCCGCTTCGATATCGGTCGGCTCCAAATAAGGAGTTTCGGCCAGTGCCAGAAGCTCGTCCCAACACTCAAACCGCGCGAGCGCATCGAACAGTCGCGTGCGGCCGAAACTGCTGCTCCCCTTGGTCAGCGAGTTGTATTTGGGGTGGCGCGGCAGCTCGCACATGTTCTTCGCCAGGTCGATGGCATCGCGCATTCGACCAACGAAGATCATGTCGCGAATCAGCCACTCGTTGTTGTGGGCAAAGTTGTGAATCTGGTCGGGCAGCACGCGGTCGCGCATCATGTGGGCATGGTCGGTGCGGGCCGACGCCTCTTGCTGCCAGCAGGCATCTTCATAGCGTTTGGTGCGCGAATAGATGTGCCCCGGCATGTGCCACATGTGGGCGACCCCCGGCGATGTTTGCCCGCAGAGGGCGGCCGAGGCGAGGGCGTTCTCCGCCCGTTCGTAGTCCCAGAGGTGAATGCGATAGTGATGGGCCGGGTGCATTGGATCGGCTTTGAACACCTGGTCCAGCAGGGCGTCAATCGCCAGGTGGCTGCTGATCGGAATGCCAGCGTCGCGGTTCTTCCAAAGTTGCAGGGCCAGGAAGGCGCGGGCGTCGAGATCGTCGGGATACTTGTAAAGGATTTTTTCGAGCGCCCGAGTGTAGGCCTCGGCCCGCTCCTTGCGCTTGCCGGCATCGGCTTTGAGCCAGGCATCGAGGGCGTCGATGTACATCGCCTCGCGCTCGCTCGCTCCAGTCTTTCGCTTCACGCACTCGGCCATGAACTTCTTGGCCCGGTCGCCGTTGTCCATGTTGGCCAAGGCCATGCCCCAATAAGCCATGGCGCAATCTTTATCGAGCAGGGCCGCCTGCCGGAACGAACGCTCCGCCTCGTAATACCAGAAGCCGTGGATTTGGCCGATCCCCTGGTTGATGAAGGCCTGGGCTTCGGGCGACTTGGTCGTGGCCGGAAAGTTGATCTTCGGCATTCCCGGCATCAGGTAGGCTTTTTGCCGCGGCCCTTCGTTGAAGACTTCGCCGTGCGTGGAGTGCCCCGGCAGGGGACCAGGTTTGACGGCCGAATCGGCTGGCTTCGCGGAGTCTTCTGACGGCGCGGCGGGCTTGTCTTCGGCCGAGGCCGCCGCTGCCCAGACGAGAGCTAGCAACAGCGCGGATAGCAACGTGGGACGCATGGCGGGTTTCCAACGGGCGGCGGCGGGAGGGTCCTCCTAATTCTACGCTGTTTTGCGGGCTAATCGCAATCATTTCGCGCGGCGGAGGGGGACGCGGCACCGGCCCGTCAACAAGCGGGGCAAAACGAGCCAATTATGGCGACTTTCCGGTCCCCCCAGAGACGGCCAGTCGAAACGGGTGCGAGGCGACCCGCCGTTGCAGCGGGCACGCCCGGCGATATACTAAAGGATTACCTTTCGGGCGTTTGACCGGGTCCGTTGGGCCGCGGCGACACAAGGAATCGGGCCATGCCACAGTGCGAATTTTGCGACAAGAAGAAAAGCAAGGGAAACCAGATCGAGACCCGCGGCAAGGCCAAGTACCTCGGCGGCGTCGGTACGAAGATCACGGGAATCACGCGCCGCGAGTTCAAGCCGAACCTGCAGCGGATTAAGATCACCACGCCGAGTGGCACCAATAAGTATGTGCAAATTTGCACACGTTGTCTGAAGCGGGGCATCGTCCGCAAGGCAGTGCAACAGGCTCCCTTCAAGCTGCCCGTGGTCGCCCAGCAGAAGGCCCAGGCCGCCCGCGCTGCCGCCAAGACGGCGAAGGCCGCCGCACCCGCGAAGAGCGCAACGGCCAAAGCCCCGCCCGGCAAGCCCGCGAAGTAAAGTAGTTTTGGGTCCCTCTCTCACTGGGAGAGGGCCGGGGTGAGGGTCTGGCTCACCTGCCTGGCGAACCTCTCCTCGCGCGAATCGGTCCTTGCTACGAGGTTCCGCCATGTCCCTGACTCGCGCCGACGTAGAGAAGGTCTCGCTCCTGGGCCGCCTCCTGCTTTCGGAGGCCGACCTCGACACGATGACGACGCAGCTCACCCGAGTCGTCGGCTATGTCGAGCAACTCGCCGAGGTGAACACCGACGGCGTCCAGCCAATGGCTCACGCGCTGGAGATGCACAACATCTTCCGTGACGACGCCCTTGCCGCTAGCCTCCCCCGCGATGCCGCCCTGACCAACGCCCCCAAGCGCGACAGCGAGTGCTATCGCGTGCCGGCCGTGCTGGGGGAGTAGCAGAACAATGGGAGCAGAATAATAGGAGCTCAGAGCGGGAGACTTCGTAGAGCCTTGCTCGGTTACTCATCCTCAACTTTCGCATTCATTATTCTGCTTCGATTATTCTGTTTATGTCCCTGCTGCATCGCTCCGCCGCCGAACTCCTCAACGACCTGACCGCCCGCAAGGTCTCGTCGGTTGAGCTCGTCAACGCCTATGCGGAGCAGATCTGCAAGCTCGATGGCGAGATCAGGGCCTTCCTGCATGTCGATATCGACGCGGCACTGGCACGGGCGAAGGAAATCGATGCTCGCCGCGCGGCGGGCCAGCCGGTAGGCAAACTGGCCGGTCTGCCGGTGGCGATCAAGGATGTGATCTGCACCAAGGGGGTGCGCACCACCTGCGGCAGCAAAATGCTGGAGAAGTTCGTCCCGCCGTACGACGCGACGGTGGTCGAAAAGCTGCATGCAGCCGATGCGGTGCTGATCGGCAAGACGAACATGGACGAGTTCGCGATGGGTGGCTCGACCGAGAACAGCGCCTATTTCAAGACGACCAACCCCTGGGACACGACCCGCGTTCCCGGCGGCAGCAGCGGCGGAGCGGCGGCTTGCCTGGCGGCCGGCATGGCCCCGCTTTCGATCGGCACCGACACCGGCGGCTCGATCCGCCAGCCGGCCGCGTTTTGCGGCGTGACCGGCCTCAAGCCCACCTACGGCCGCGTCAGCCGGTATGGCCTGGTGGCGTTCGCCAGTTCGCTCGATCAGATCGGGCCGATGGGCTGCTCGGCAGAAGACTGCGCCCTGCTGTTAGAAGTTCTCGCCGGCCACGACCCGCGCGATTCCACCAGCGCCAACCTCGCCACACCCGAATACACAAAAACGGTGAACCAGCCCCTGGCCGGCTTGAAGCTGGGTCTCGTCCGCGAGCATTTTGGCCCCGGACTGAACGGCGAAATCGACGCGGCGGTTCGCGAGGTGGTGAAGGTGTATCAGTCGCTTGGCGCGACGGTCAAGGACATTTCGCTCCCCTACAGCAAGTACGGCATCGCCACCTACTACATCATCGCCCCCAGCGAAGCATCGAGTAACCTGGCCCGCTACGACGGCGTGCATTACGGCTACCGGACCGACGAGAAAGCGATGCTCGAAGCGCTCGCCGTCGAGCAGAAGCGATACGAAGCCGAAACGAACGCCAAAAAGCTGGCCGATCTCGACACGCCCCTGATCCGCCTCTATCGCCAGACACGGGCCGAAGGCTTTGGCCCCGAAGTGAAACGGCGGATCATGCTCGGCACTTACACGCTCAGTGCCGGCTATTACGACGCCTATTACCTGAAAGCCCTCAAGGTCCGCCGCCTGATCCGTGGCGACTACGACAAGGCGTTCGAGGAAGTCGATTTCATCGTCGGGCCGACGACACCTTCCCCCGCGTTCAAGCTGGGGGAAAAGACCGACGACCCCCTCTCGATGTACCTCGAAGACCTTTACACCGTCACCACCAACCTCGCCGGCATCGGCGGCATCAGCATCCCCTGCGGCCTGACCAAAGCTAACCTCCCCATCGGCCTCCAAATGCAATGCCGCCCCTTCGATGAAGAACGCCTGCTCCGTGCAGCCGCCATGTTTCAGCGGGCGACCGATTGGCACACGAAGCGACCGGCACTTTCGTAGGGTAGGCGTCCCGCCTGCCTAGAAGAGATCGCAATTATGTCCGACCAACCCTACGACCTCATTATCGGCCTGGAAACCCACGTCCAGCTCGCCACCGAAACCAAGCTCTTTTGCGGCTGCGGGACGAAGTTCGGGGAACCGCCGAACACGCAGACCTGCCCGGTCTGCATCGGGATGCCGGGGAGCTTGCCGGTGATGAACCGTGAGGCGTTCCGGCTGTCGCTCAAGACGGCGATCGCTCTGAACTGCACGATTCCCGAATTCACGAAGTGGGATCGCAAGCAGTACTACTACCCCGACCTGCCGAAGGGGTACCAGATCAGCCAGTTCGACCTGCCGATGTCGCAGAACGGCCATCTGGCGATCAGCGATCCCAAGGGGCGGTTCGCCGCCAAGCGGATCGGCATCATCCGGGCCCACCTGGAGGAAGATGCCGGCAAGAGCTTGCACGACGAAGCGGCTGGCAAGGCCGACACGCGGATCGACCTGAACCGGACCGGCACGCCGCTGCTCGAGATTGTCTCGGCTCCGGACATCCGCAGCCAGGAAGAGACGCGGGCGTATCTGACCGAGCTGAAGCTGATGCTCACCTACCTCGGCGTCTCGGACTGCAACATGCAGGAAGGGAGCCTGCGGGTCGATGCCAACGTCAACCTGCACATCCAGACGCCGCAGGGCAAAATCGCCACGCCGATCGTCGAGATCAAGAACCTGAACAGCTTCCGCTTCATCGAGCGGGCTCTGGCTTACGAAGCGAAGCGGCAGTACGAAATCTGGCAGGCCACCGGCAAAAAGCTGGGCGATCCCGGCGTCTTTAAGCAAACGCGCGGCTGGGACGACGCCAAGGGAACGACCTTTGCCCAGCGCGAAAAAGAAGAATCGAGCGACTACCGATATTTTCCCGATCCCGATCTGTGCCCGGTCATCACGCCGGCCGCCCAGGTGGAAGAGGTTCGTCAGGGCCTGGCCGAGCTTCCCGCGGCGATTCGCCAGCGGCTGGAAAAGAGTCATGGCATCACGCCCTACGATAGCGACGTGATCGTGGCCCAGGGGCGGACGCTCGTCGATTACTACGAAGAGGTCGCAAAAATCGCCGGCGACGGCAAGAAGGCGGCCAACTGGGTGACGCAGGAAGTGCTGCGCGTGCTGAACGACCAGGGCTGGACGCTGGCCCAGTTCCCGCTGACCGCGGCCGTGCTCGGCGGCCTCGTGAAGCTGGTCGTGGCGGGCGAGCTGGAAGTGACCCGCGCGAAGGAAGTTTTCAACGACATGGTCGCGAACAAGCGCTCCGCAGCCGAGTCGATGCAGGCCCTGGGAATCGGCAAGGTCGATTCGTCGGAACTCGAAGCGATCTGCCGCGAGATCGTGGCCGCCAATCCCAAGATCGTGGCCGACGTGAAAGCTGGCAAGCAGCAGGCCGTCGGCGCCCTGCTCGGCCAGGCCAAGAAGAAAAACCCCAACGCCAACCCCAACGACGTGCGGCGGATTTGTTTGGAGATCATCGAGAAGATGTAGTTGCAGTGTGGACTGCGCTCACCATATTTCGCGACGGGCTCACCGCTATTCAGGTGCAACGGGCACGAATAGAACCGGTGCCGAGTGCGAGCCAGCTAGCTGTCGCTCGGCACGAGGCCTACTTCATACATTCAGGATGCGCGTCTCCACTTCTTGAATACCGAGCGGCGTGATCTTGCAGCGACGCCCCTTTCGATCGAACTCGATTTGAACGCCGTCATCGAGATTTTCCAGCACATTCGATTCGAAAACGGACTTATTGCTGTACTTCGTCCATAAAAACAAATCGTTCACACTTACCCAGTCTGTTTCGGAATAGAGGAGGACGAGCACTTTGTCGGCAGCGCTCATGTTGGGGGATAACACTCGTTTTCCACCCCCATAGTCCCAAACAAGCGGTACCCTTCGCTCTACCAGCGCGTCTACGCTCTCTTGAGCCTCGATAGTTGAACATTTATGAAAGACGCGAATCAACTCTGCCATAACGAAGGTGCACGCGGCAACGACGTACGATGCGTCCATCTTGTTCGAGACTACATCACCACCGACATGCCCGATGTTGCGGTTATTTCGAATCTCGTATATGGGAGGCAAGACTCGCGGCAATAGTATCCGCAACGACCGATCGCCGACGGCGATCGGAGGCCGAGCCTCAAGCGCCGCGCAAGAATGGGGAAAATTCGCTGGCTTCGAGGGAGCCGCCGCAAACGGCCCGGTCAACGCACCATCCAGTATGGTGTAGGCAACCTCGCAGAACCTTCCAGCATCAATACCCGACGCCTTCCACTTTCCTTCGGCAAAGGCTGTCACCACTCCTTTGTACTCTTCGATTAGCGGCTCGCGGAGGCCCGACGGAATCCCTGCCAGAAGGCTGCTTGCCGGAATCATTCTTCAGCCTTCCCTTTCTTACCCGTTGCCTTACCCACTGCTTTTCCGCGTGGCTTGCCCTTACCTCCAAATCCAGCCGCGACAGCCTTTTGCCCCGTCTGGGTCAGGTAAGAGTTTGCACCATCGTCGTGAATCCACCCCTCGCTGACAGCGCTGTTGTAATCACGGTTGAAATATGCCGGAGCGGCCAGCTTTGCCTTTGGGAAACACTTCTCCAGGTCATCCTTGGCAAAGGTGTCAAAAGATTCGACTTCTTCGCGATACGCAGCGAAAACAGCAATTCTTTGTGCATTTGTTGCCGGCGCCCTTTCGTTCAAGTATTCAACCAATGACTTCCGCTTGGCGCTCGATGCGTCACCACCACCGCTTCCCGTGTCAGTTTGGCCACCCGACGCAGAACCTCCTTCCGTTCCGGGCGACACAGATACGTCCGACTTCCCCAAGCCCAGCATGACAATGGCCCCGTTCAGAGCTTTCTGCTGATCCTCGGGCGAGAGTCCGTCTAGTGCTTTGCCAATTAGTTGCGCAGCGTCGAAGACAGATTTTGCGCTATTTGACATTCGTGTACCTACACTGATCTGAATACCTTGAAGCAGCTCGCGAAAAATGATTTTCCGCCTTGAGAATGCAGCGAGCAGAATACTTAATCCGGGGAGAAATGGCAACAACTTCGATGAAAGCCAATCCGTCAGATGGAAGGCTGCAGGACCGCGCAATACATTTGCTTGATCGTCCGTGGCACGCGGTTGACATTTTTCACCCGCCGAACGCGATGCCGGAATAACACATGCCAACAGTCGCTTGGGCAAAGCCTTGTCATAGCGCCATTTGGCATGAGGTCATAAGCGGCTATGGAAAAGGCCGTATCTGAAGCGTTTTTCCGTTCGAGCGGATGGTTTCAAAAGGCCTGGGTCAATTTTCCAACTCCTTCGCCGCGATATTTCGGAACGACAAATCGGTCGTCGGATCGTGCCCTTGGATTTGCAGCGTGCCGGGGGCGGTGCGGAGGCCATTGCGGGGGTTGTCGTGGGGCGCGCGGTCGTCGGTCCAGTCGGTCACCTGGTAGCCGTTGACCCAGACGGCGATTTGGGGACCGTCGGCAACGAGCGTGGTGGTGAACCATTCTTTGTCGTTGGGGACGACAAGGCGGGCGGGGATGCGGCGATAGATGCCGCCGGTGCCGAAATCGACGGGCTGCGTGCGGTCGCCGTTTTTGAAGCCGTTGTGAACCTGGCACTCGTAGCCGTTGGTTAGCTCGCCAGGGATGCAGCGGAAGAAGAGGCCGCTATTGAGGCTGGGGGCGTGGCTGATGCACTCGAACCGGCCGATAAAGTCGCCAAACTGCCGCTCGGATTGCAGCGCCCCGCGGCCGGTGCTGGTGACGTGCAGCTCGCCCTGGTCGGTGACGGTGAACGTGCTTTTGCTATCGGGATGGTTGGACCACCCGGTCAGGTCTTTGCCGTTGAAGAGCGATTCCAGCCCCAGCGGCTTCAGCTTGATGTTCTTGAATTCGCACTGGCCGCTGTTCAGTTGCAGGCCGATGTGGCCGCGACCGACGGGGGCCGGATCGGTGTAGGCGAGCACTTCTTCGCCGTTAAGCTTGACGATGCACTTGCCGCCGTCGATGGTCGCCTCGAACGATTGCCACTCGCCGGCCCGCTCGGGCACCGCCTTGGCTTTGAGGCGGCCGACAAAGCTGCCGGTGGGGAAGGGGTTTTCCGGCGGGGCAATGTTCAGTTCGTAGCAGCGGGTTTTCACGTCGTCCATGCCGACGACCGGGGCGGTTCGCAAAAACAGGCCGCTGTTGGTGTCTTTCGCGGCTCGGAAATCGCACTTGAGAACGTAGTTGTCGAACTGCACGCTGGTGCAAAGCAGTCCCTTCTCGCCCGACGTGACCATGATCGCCCCGTCCTTCACCTGCCAGTCGGCTTTGCTGTGGGCCTTCCAGCCGAAGAGGGAGTGGCCGTCGAAGAGGGCGATCCAGCCGGCAGCCAGTTCTTCGTCGGTCAGGGGCTTGGGGGGATCGGCAACGACGGCAGCCACCGCAACCGCCTGAGCAGCGGCCGGAGCGGCCACGGTGGTCGCGACCGGTAGCGCGGTGGGGGTTGGCTGAGCCTTGATTCCGAAGTCATGGAGGTAGGAATCGCAGCCAGCCAGGATCAGAACGAGGCCGCCAACGAGGCCGGCCAAGCCTGGTGAAAAATCTCGAGATTGCATGGCTTGAACGTCACGAAAAATCAGGAAGCGGGATTGGAATGAATCGTTTCATTGTACCCGGTCCCGAATGTTGCGGTTCGCTTTGGACGGGGGGTATATTCGGGCGGTTCCGTTGGCCCCGCGCAGCAATCCACTCTCCGGAGATCCGCAGCATGTCTGGCTATCCTCAACAAGCGCCCGGCGTCAATCCGTTTGGCGATCGCGGCGCGGTCACGAATCCCTATGCCGCGCCTCAAGCCGGCGGCTATCAGTCGCCGACCCAGCCGGCGGCGCTCGCCCCCTTCGCGGGGCTGTGGCGGCAGGGAAACATTCTGGTCATGCACAAGAACGCCCCGCT
This sequence comes from Pirellulaceae bacterium, assembly GCA_033762315.1. Lineage (GTDB taxonomy): Bacteria > Planctomycetota > Planctomycetia > Pirellulales > Pirellulaceae > CAYLLN01. The sequence goes on along the minus strand of JANRLS010000207.1, from coordinate 61,004 downwards.
GCCTGACATCTGCCTGAAGAGCAATCAGCCCGCGACGCGGCGGCTGAAGCGGAACCTGCAATGGCATCACCCGCTCATCGCGCTGACCATTCTGATTGGCGTCTTGATTTACGTCGTGCTGGCGATCGTGCTGACCAAGCGGGCGACCATCTATATCGCCCTGACCGACGAATGGTTTGCCCGCCGCCGCACGCGAATGCTCATTGCCTGGCTCTCCGGCCTCGGCTCTCTGGCCCTGATCCCCCTCGGCATCGCTCTCGCCGTCAACACCGACCAAGGCGAGTATGGCCTGCTCGTCATTCCCGGCATTATCGGCGCTCTGGCCGCGCTGATCGCCGGGCAAGCGCTCGTCTCGATGGTCAGTCCCAAGCGGATGACCGACGAATACATCTGGCTCAAGGGAGTTCATCCGGAGTTTCTCAACCGGTTGGAAGTTTGGCCTTATACGCATATTTGAAATCCACGCGCGAGTTTCCGCGCCTCGACCCGTGAGCAATCGCGACTCCGACGCCGAAATCAACCCCTATGCCGCGCCGCGGGTGGCGGACCCGCTGCTGCAGCTAGGCATCCGGGCGTGGCGGTCCGGGCCATTGCTGGTGACTCATGTCCGCGCGGAACTGCCGCAAATTTGTGTTGTTTCGGCCGCTCCGGCAGCCGGCGCTCGCGAGTGGCACGTGACCTGGAAATCTCCCGGCGATGTGCTCTCGCGCCAGGCGGTGATGATGATTCCCCTGCGCCGCGACTTACTCGATCGATTTTCCCGCGCCCGCTCGCGAGCACGGCTGGGAATGCTGCTTACCGTGCTGGGCGTGCTCGCGCTCATCGTGACGGGAAGTTGGATTCTTAACGACGCCTGGCGGATGCTTGCGCTCGCGGCGGGTGGAGTGGCACTTTTGGTGGTTGGCTTGCTCACTTGGTCGGTTGGAATGGCCCTCGCTGACGAACCGCTGAAGGTAGAACGCTCCAACGGTGATTATCTGTGGCTCTCCGGCGCGGATGAGCAATTCCTGACCAAACTGCCGCAATATCCGCTGGAATGACTCTCTATTTGCGTTTCCCGTTCGCGTACTCACGCCAACTTCCGCAGCACCTCAATCCCGCGCTCGATCGTGCGGTCGCTGGCGGCATACGAAATGCGAAAGTGCGTGTCGCGCTGGCTGAAGATGTTGCCGGGAATGACGAGCAGGTTGTGCTCGATCGCCTGAGTGACGAATTGGCTGCCGGTCAGACCGCGCGGAGCTTTCACGTAGATATAGAACGCGCCGCCGGGCTTCACGACCTCATACTTATCGGCCAGCCCTTGATAAACACGATCGCGCTTGCGGCGATACTCGTCGATGTGGTCGGTCATCGGCACATCCATCGCCACGGCACCGGCCCATTGCACGGGCTGCGGGGCGCAAACAAACGTGTATTGCTGGAGCTTGAGCATGGTGTCGATCACTTCCGCCGGCCCATGGACAAATCCCAGCCGCCAGCCGGTCATCGCGTGACTCTTGCTGAAGCCATCGATAACGATGGTCCGGTCGTTGAATTTGGCCGGGCTGCTGAACGGCCCGTCATAGCAAAAGGCTCGATAGATTTCGTCCGAGAGGAGCGCGATGTTGTGTTTGGCCGCTAGCTCGGCGAGGCCCCGCACTTCGGCTTCGCTGGCCAGCACGCCGGTCGGGTTGGCGGGGCTATTCAGCAGGATCAGCTTGGTGCGCGGCGTGATCGCGGCCGCGACTTTTTCCAGGTCGATCCGAAAATCGGGATGCGTGTCGATCAGCACCGGCACACCGCCCACGAGTTGCGTGAGCGCGGTGTACATCACGAAATAGGGATCGAACACGATCACTTCGTCGCCGGGATTGACCAGCGACCACATCGTCAGCGATAAGCCCCCGCTCGTGCCGCTGCTGACGAACACCTTACGGTCGCGATGCTGATACTCGGCGTCGATCCGGGCTTGCAGCTTCTCGCGCAAAACGGCCATGCCCTGGGTCGGCGAATAGGCGTTCTTGCCTGCCTGGATGGCCTCCACGCAGGCGTCTTTGATCGGCTGGGGAACGTCGAAATCGGGCTGGCCAATCGACAGGTTGATCGGATCCTTCATCTTCGCCGCCAGGTCGAAGACCTTGCGAATGCCGCTGGAATCGAAGGCACGGGTCCGGTCGGCAATCCAAGACATGAGAATGTTCGGGCTGGAGGATGGAGGTTGGGAACTGGCCACAGCGTTGGGGGTGACTCAAGCCGAGAAGTTCGCCGGTCACGAGACCAACCCTACGGGTGGTCAATTAGTTATATTTGTGCGTCTTTCTGAGTTTTCGTTCTTCTGATGGGCGAGCCGTAAACGCTTTATTGCCAAGGCTTTATGGATTTTCTCCCAGCCAATTCGGCAACTAGGGCGATAAGCGGTCTTCATATTTCTCGATCCCCATTGCGGCTTGTGTTTGGGAGATTCACTGCGGTGCGAACGCCAGGAATTCAGCATGGTTCCAACATGCCATAATTGTACTGAACTTGCGTTCATTTGTCAAGGGGCTAACGCGCGAATTTTGGAAGGGCCGCCGACCGGTGAACCGGGACAAGGGCCGCCGCAACGTGGCTACCGGTTTTCGCGAGCGCGTGGAAATGGGTAAACTGCGTAAGCTATTCTGCCGATGTCATTTCCACTTGGAGAACTCCCATGCTACGCAATTGGCTCGCCCTGTTCGTGCTTGGAATCGCGCTCGCCTCGGCCTCGGCCGCTAATGCCCAGCCGGCCCAGCCGGTCGCTCCGGAGTCGGAGGCCTCGCCGTCCGACATCAAGCCCCCGGTCGCCGCGCCCGAGAAGGGTCCGGTGCAAGCCCCGGTCGCCAAGGCTGCCGAGTGCGCCCCTGCCTGTGCTCCCACCACTTGCTGCAAGCGGGTTCGGCACGCCCGCCGTTGCCGCTGCCGGTAGCAATGTAGGGCAGGCGTCTCGCCGGCCGTGGTGGTTATAACCACCCCCGCGAAGCCTTCGCGGCGCGAGCTTACTCAAACGCTCGCGCCGCGCGCTGCCCGGAGACCGCCTCGCCTAGCCTCGCCCCTGCTGAGCTTGCGCTGCCGCCTTTGCCTTCTTCCCTGCCTTCTTTTTGTTGTTGGGATTCGGTCTCCAGCGGGCGGGCTCTTGCTCGGCATTCCACTTGTCCCATATGCCGCTTAGCTCCTTGGCCTTCTCCCCTTCGGTGGCGATAAGGTCGTTCTTCTCGCCGATGTCCGTCGCGAGATTGAACAGGGCCGGCTCGGTGATGCCGACCGCTTTGACGAGCTTATAGTCGCCGTGGCGAATCGCCATCTGCTCGCCGAACCGCCAATAGAGCGTGGCGTGCGGGCGGTCCGAAAACTTCCCTTCCAGATACGGGAGCAGATTCACGCCATCGAGTTTCCAGTCGGCCTTCACCTCGCCGCCGGCAGCGGAAACGAAGGTCGGCAGCATGTCGAGCTGAATGACGGGATGCTCATATACTTTTCCCGCGGGGAGCTTCGCCGGCCACTGCAGCATAAACGGCACGCGGATTCCCCCTTCCCAGGTTTGGGCCTTATAGCCCCGCAGCGGATCGTTTTTCGACGTGGTGCTCGGCGTTGGACCACCGTTGTCGGCGTGATAGACGACCAGCGTGTTCTCGAACTGGCCGATCTCTTTCAGCTTGGCGAGGACTTTCCCCACCGCGTCGTCCTTGGCCGACATCATCGCCGCGAAAATCTTCCGCTTCTCGTCGGTGATGTTCGGGAACCGGTCGAGATACTTCGCCGTCGCTTGCAGCGGGGCGTGCTGCGCGTTGAACGGTAGGTAAAGGAAAAACGGTTTCTCTTTGTTCTTTTCGATCCAGTCGCAAGCCCGCTCGGCATAGGCGTCGGTGGTGTAGAAGTTATCGTCGGTGATCGGCACTCCCACGGTCGAAACGCGGGTGTCGATGATCGTCGGATGGAAAAAGGGCGTGTTGGCCTTGGTGCCATAAAACTCGTCGAACCCGCGTTTCGTAGGCAAAAACTGATCGGCCTCCCCCAAGTGCCACTTGCCGACGGCACACGTCGCATAGCCCAAGTCTTTGAGGCGATTGGCAATCGTCGTTTCGGTCAGCGGCAGGCCGAAATTGGGGCCGTTGCCGTTCCATTCGTGGCCGAAACGGGTTTGATAGCGGCCCGTCATCAGCCCGGCCCGCGTGGGGCTGCAATAGGGCCCCGAGACATAGCCTTGCGTGAAGCGAATGCCGCCGGCGGCAATCGAATCGATGTGCGGCGTCGGAATCTCTTTGTTCCCTTGAGCGCCGAGTTCGCCATAGCCCTCGTCGTCCGACAGGAAATAGATGAAGTTCGGCTTGCGGGCCTCGGCCGCGAGTAGCGAGACGGGAAGGCACGCGAGGCCAATCGCCACGGCCAAGATCGAAAAGGTGTGTCGCATGGGTTGGGTCTTTGGAAGCGGAGGGAGAAGGAAAATACCGTGGAGGTTTGTCCGGGAGCAAGTTTGCTCCCGGCTATTTTGTTGGTGGATCGCTTGCCGCCTCAGCCCTGTTTCTTTTTGACCGGCGGATTGGGGTTCGGAACCCAGGCCGGGGGCTGGTTCTCGGCATTCCACTTGACCCACAGGGCATTCAAGGCGGCGGCCTTATCGGGATGGGCCGCGGCCAGGTCTTTTGATTCGCCCGGATCGGCAGCCAAATCATGAAGCTGCGGCTGGGCCACAACGTGATACTTGTTCGGCTGGCCGGGCTGATCGGACCGCGAGTCGTCGAACGCCTGCACCAGCTTCCAATTACCTTGGCGGACCGCCAGTTGCGGGCCAAACCGCCAGTAGAGCGCTTCGTGCGGCGAGCCGGATTGCTTCCCTTCGAGATACGGCAGCAGATTCACGCCGTCGAGTTTCCAATCGGCAGGAACTTTGCCACCGGCAGCGGCAACCGCCGTGGGCAAAATGTCGAGCGAAATCACCGGCTCGTCAACCACCTTGCCGGCGGGCAACCGCCCCTTCCACTGCACGATGAAGGGGACACGAATGCCCCCCTCCCAAGTGTCCCCCTTTTGTCCTCGCAGCGGAGCGTTGTTCGAGCCGTTCTGCCCCATCTTGGTCATGGGACCGCCGTTGTCGCTCAGGAAGAACACCAGCGTGTTTTCCTCCTGGCCGATCTTTCTCACCGCGGCGAGCACGCGGCCAATCGCATCGTCCAAAGCCGAGAACATCGCCGCGTATCCCTTCCGCTCGGGATTAGCGATGTGCGGGAAGCGGTCGAGATATTTTTGCGGCGATTGCACCGGAACGTGATTGGCATTGAACGGCAGATAAAGGAAAAACGGCCCGTCCTTATGGGCCGTGATGAATTGCTCGGCCCGCTCGGCATAGGCGTCGGTGGTGTAATACTGCGGGTCGTCCATCGGTTGCGGATCGGCCGACTTGCGGGAATCGACGAAATTCGTCGGCTTATAAAACGGCGTATTGCCGAGCGTGCCATAGAATTCGTCGTAGCCGCGAGCCATCGGTCGGCGGTCGGGGACATATCCGAGATGCCATTTGCCGATGGCTCCGGTCGCGTAGCCCTGTCCCTTCAGGCGGTCGGCGATGGTCTTTTCCGAGAGCGGCAGGCCGAAGCTTTCGCGCTGGGCGGGGCCGGGTTCGTTGAATTCGTGGCCGAATCGCGTTTGGTAGCGGCCGGTGTTGAGGCCGGCCCGCGTCGGACTGCAATAGGGACACGAGACATACCCGCTGGTGAACCGAATGCCCCCGCTCGCCAGCGAATCGATGTGCGGCGTGGGGATGTCCTTCCCCCCATAGGCACCGATGTCGGCATACCCCGTGTCATCGACCAGAATGACGATGACATTCGGCTTCGCCGCGCTTTCGGCCGCCACCAGACCACCCGTTAGCGTTGCTAGAGCGACGAAACCAACGACCGACCAAAGCTGGCGCATGAATAGGCTCCTGGGAGGCGGAATCGCCGACGAGACGTGCAGGCGATTGTAAGATGCGCGAGGAGCGAAAGCTATTTGCCGCTACGCCAGAATTTCGTGCAGCACCTGCCCGCGGCTAATGGCGAGGGGGCGGCCTTGGGCATCGTGAATCTCGGTTTCGGGGGTGAAACCGAGGCAATGGAAGATGGTGGCCGTAATGTCCTCGGGCCGGACGAGGCCATCCTTCGGATAGCCGCCGATGCGGTCGGAAGCTCCGTGTACGCAGCCCGCGCGCACGCCGCCACCGGCCAGGGCGATCGAAAAGACTGGGCCCCAGTGGTCGCGGCCGCCACGCTTGTTGAACCGGGGCGTCCGGCCGAATTCGGCCAGGCAGACGACCAGCGTCTCGTCGAGCAAGCCGCGCGCGGTCAGATCATCGATCAGTGCCGAATAGGCCGCGTCGAGCGGCGGAACCAGCACCTCTTTCAGCCGCTTGGTTTCATTGAGATGCGAATCCCAGCACGGATTGTCTGAGGGTTAATCCGGACCGCGATGCCAGTTGACCTGCACCAGCCGCACCCTCGCTTCGACCAGCCGGCGGGCGAGCAGCACACTTTGGCCAAACTGCGTGCGGCTGTAGCGGTCGCGAACTTCGTCTGCCTCGCGGGCCAAGTCGAAAGCGGCTCGCGACGGGGGAGAGGCCAAAAGATCGAAAGCCCGCTGCGTGAGGCCGTCGTAATGATTTAGCTGCCCGCTCCGCTCGACACGGGCAAACCCCTGATTCAGCTCGCGCAGGAGCGAATGCCGCACCGCCAGCCTCTCGGCCGGCACATCGACGGGCAGACTGAACTCGGGAATCTTGAAATCGGGCGATGCCGGAGTGCAGCGAAAGAGCCACGGATCGACACTTTTGCCCAAAAACCCCGCGTCTTGTCCCGGCCAGACCGAGCCATCGGTATTGAAAATATGGCACGGCAGGCGGACCGCGCCGGGCAATTCGCCGCGCGGCGGCGACAGGCTATTCACCACCGAGCCGATGTTCGGCCAATTGTTTGGTGCGCCGGGGTTGGCGTTCTCAGCATTCATCGGAGCATGCGGCCGTCCCGTCAGCATGTAGTAGCCGCTAGAGGAGTGGGCGTTGTCCCCCGTTGCCACCGCCCGCAGGACGCACAGCTTGTCTGCCCGGTCGGCCAGCTTGGGCATTAGCTCACCGAATTGCACGCCGGGCAACTTCGTGGCGATGGAGCCGATTTCGCCGCGCACGTCGTCCGGCGCTTCCGGCTTCGGATCCCAAGTGGAATGCTGCGGCGGTCCCCCCATCAAAAACAGCAAAATGCACGACTTGGCCTTCCCCCCCGATGCCGGCCGCGATTTGGCCGCGCCGCTCGCCTGGGCCGCCAACAGGTGCGGCAGGGCGAGGCCGGTCATGCCCAGCGCGCCAACCTGCAGCACGTCGCGCCGCGATACGCCATCGCACAGCCGGGCGCTTGCGCCGCGAATCGAGAGCATGAAATCGCTCCGGGAGAGGGACACGCGAATCCGCCAACCAACCCATCAATAATCGTTGATTGTTCGGCGCGATGCAACCTTACTTCGCTACGAATTCAATCGCGGCAATCGTGGCCTCGCCCCCCGGCGGCATGAGCAGGCCAACGGCGCACGGAGTGCGCGGGCCGAGCATTCCGATGGCGGTCGCTGTCGCCTCTTGCTCGCCGATTTGGAACGTCACTTTCCCTTGCGCCCGCGTGATCTCCACGAGGAAGGTTCCTACCGGCAGCGGCGCGGTAAAGCCGGCGTCGTCTCCGTCGGCGGCGAATAGGGCGATGGCATTCCCCTTGCCGGCGGACTGCACGATCATCCGGCAGGTGAAGTCGCCACTTATCGGTCGCTTCGTGACGATTTGCACCGGGCCAGTCTCGCTCGTGGGAACACGGCCGACGAGCCGGCCGTCGTCGTTTTGCGTCACGATGTCGCCGTTGTTGGCCTTCGTCCACGCCTTGGTCGGTTTGCGGCGGAGCAGCCAGTTTTTGTCGCTCAGCATGTTCCGCAGCACGACATTCATCGCCGGCACCTGCGCGGGAACCGGAATCGGCGGCACGTCGAGTTCCGGCAGCAGCCGCGTTACATCGACCCCTGCCTTGGCCGCCTCGTCCCACATTTGCTTGGCGAGCTTTTTGTCCCCCTTGGCATCGAGCACGAGCATGGCCCCGAAATGAACCTTATTACCGGGGTTATCGGGGGTCATTTCCTGCTGGGCAAGGGCCAGCGCCAACTTGCCGGGCATGTTCTTCTTGGTGTATTCGCGATTCTGGCCCGCGATGCGAATGATGAGGGTGCCGCCAAGATAATCGACCGGAGCGACAATCTGGTCGCCGATTTTCATCTCGGGGATGTTGGTAATGTTCTTCAGCACGTTTTCGATGTGCTCCCAGACCCGCAGGGCATACGTCGTCAGCTCTTCGAGCCGGGCCAATTCCTTATCATAGGCCGGTTCCCCTTGCAGCTTGCGGGCCTCCGCGATTTTGGCATTGATCGCATCCAGGTTACCCCGCGCCGCTGCCGTTTCGCGAATGGCCCCCAGCGCCGCCGCCCGCTTCTCGGCCTCGGTCGGCTCGGCGGACGCGGCAATTCCCATAAGTAGCAGGACAAGTCCAGCTGACAACAGCAGTCGCAGAGGCGAGACCGAACTTGACGCTGTAGCCAACATCCTCATTATTCTGCCCTCATTATTCTGCTTTCGTGCGTTCATTTCCCCAATCCGATCTTCGCCAGGATCTTGCCGAACCAAGACTTTGGCTTCTCAATCGACCCCGTCACCACCGGCCCAGCGGGGGCCAGGGCCTTGATCAGCTCGCTGGCGTTGGCAAACCGGCCAGCGGGTTCCTTGGCGAGCAGCTTCTGATAGGCGGCATCGAGCCAGGCGGGCGTTTCGGGGCGAACCGCTTTCAACGCGGGAATCGGCGCGCTCCGGTGCGCCAGCACCTTTTGCATGGCGTTCTTGGCCGCATAGGGAGGCTTGCCGGCCAGCAGGAAATAGAGCGTGCAGCCCAGGGCATAAAGATCGCTCCGCTGGTCGGCCTGGCGCGGATCGATCGCCTGCTCGGGGGGCAGATAATCGACGCTCCCCATCGCCTCCCCTTGCATCGTCAGGGCTTCGTCGCCGCCCGCAATGCTCGAGGCTTCCCCCAGCTTGGCTAGCAGCAGATTCGTGATCCGCACGTTCCCCTGCAAATCGACCATCAGCACGTGCGGCTTCAGGTTGCGATGAAAAATCCCATGCCCATGCAGCGATTCCAGCCCGCGGGCTGTTTGCAGCACATACTCGACCGCGTCGTCAATCGCCAGCGGCCCCTGCTGCTTGACGAGCGTCGCCAGGTCCGTCCCCAGCACGTACTCCATAATCAGATACGGCGCACCGCCAAACTGCCCCGCTTCGCGGCCGACGATCAGATTCGGATGGTCCAGCTTGGTGACGATCTCAATCTCGCGTTGAAACCGCTTTTGCACTTCCGGGCTTTTGGCCGCTTCGGGGGGCAAGGTTTTCAGGAAATAGTACCGGCCGGTTTCCAGATGCTGCGTTTTGTGAATCCGCCCCAAGCTCGAAGAGCTCACCCGCTCGACAATCTTGTATTTGCCAAACATTTGCCCCGGCTGCGGCTCGGCTCCCACCGCGGCAGTCGGCAAGCGCGAAGGCTGCGGCGCGGGAGTCGGCAATTGGGCGGGAAGCGACTGGGCGTCGGCGGTCACGCCGGGCACCGCCGAGCGCAGCACCTGGTCGTAGGCGGCTTTGCGGCGCGGATCGACGAGCATGATCCGGGCGGTCGCCAGCTCGTTCAGAATCCGCTGCGAAATGGCCCCGTGCGGACCGAGTTGATACGTTCGCACCTGGGCCATTTTGAAGTCGGCCGCCTGGGCGATTTGGTTCGGGTCGGCGGCAAATTGCTCCAAACCCAAAAGACGATAATGATTCGCCGGCTGCTCTTGCGGGGGAATGCCGAGCCACTGGTGGTAGGGATCAAAGGTGGGAGTCATGGCCCGATTCTCGCCTGCCAGCGGGGATTTTTCCAGCGGAAGACGCTCGGCGACCTTCCCCGCGCTGGTCGCCCTCCCCCAAACGGCCGCACCGCGGGTAGGATATGCCGGCGAGGGATCGACTTGCCATGCCGAGCGAATCAGGCGAGGTTACGCTGCATATCTACGACGGAGCGACGCTGGTCGCCTCGTATCCCCTTGCGCGAACGGTCGAAGTGGGCCGCCGCCAGCCCGCCGAACCGGCCCCCTACGCCTTTCTGCCGCGCGATAAGAGCGACCGGGTCATCATCGCCGACCTCTACGAGACGAACATCTCGCGGCAGCATTTGCGGCTGGAGCCACAGGGGACGAACACGGTCAGAATCCATAACGACAGCACCAAAAACAGCGTCGCCTTGGCGGGGGGAACGCGCATCGCTCCCCAGGAAAATCGCGTGGTGCCGCTGCCGGTGGCTTGCGAGTTGGGAACCAAGGTGTTGCGGATCGAGGCTCCGGTGGCCCCCGGCCTGGTGAGCGATCCCGACGATGCGATGCAATCGCTAATGGAGCCGACGCTGGCTCCGGGGATGTCGTCGCGGCGGTCGAAAATGGCCCCGCTCCTTTCCGGCGGCGCGGCTTTGGGAACGCTTACCGGAGGAGTTCGCGACATCGATCTGCTCGACTGGCTGCAATCGTCGATGGAGGTGTTCCACAGTGCGGCCGCCTCGGCCGACTTTTTGCCCAAGGCGGTGCATGCCGCCGCGCAAATGGTGGGGCTGGATACCGTGGCGGTGCTGCTGGGGCGCACCGGCAGTTGGGCGCGGGCGGCGGTGGCCCATCGCGACGGAGCGACGGTCGCCGACACCTGGCAACCGAGCCAATCGATGCTGGCCCGCGTCGCCAGCGAAAAGCGGACCTTCTTCCAGGTGCCGCCGCGCACGCTCAACATGGCGCAGAGCCTGATCGGCGTGCAGGCGATCGTCGCCGCGCCGATTCTTGACGCGGCAGGCACGGTCATCGGCGTTCTCTATGGCGAAGGGCGCAGCGGCGGCGGGCGGGGAGGACCGGTCAAGGAACTGGAGGCGAAGCTCTTCGAGCTGCTTGCCTATGGAGTCGCCACGGGCCTTGCGCGCGTCGAGCAAGAGCAGAAGCTGATTGCCGAACGGGTCAAATTCGAGCAGTTCTTTACCCCCGAATTGGCCCGCCAGTTGGAAAAGCATGGCACCGAGATGCTCGCCCCGCGCGATGCGGATGTCACCGTCCTTTTTTGCGATATTCGGGGCTTCAGCCGGATCAGCTCGCGTTGCCCGGCAGCCTTAGCCGTGCAGTGGGTGCAAGAGGTGCTGAGCGAGCTTTCCGACTGCGTGGCCGATAAGCAGGGGGTACTGATCGATTTCGGCGGCGATTCGCTCGAAGCCCTGTGGGGGGCACCGATCGCGACCCCCGACCACGCGATTCAGGCCTGCGAGGCCGCCCTCGAAATGCGGGCCCGCATGCCCGCCCTGAGCCGCCAGTGGGAAGGACGGCTCGGCGAGCCAACCGATGTCACCATTGGCATCCACAGCGGCCCCGCGCAAGTGGGCAATATCGGCTCGCGGCGGAAATTCAAATATGGAGCCTTCGGCACCACGGTGAACCTCGCCAGCCGCGTGCAGGGGGCCACCAAGCACATTGGCTTGCCACTGCTGACGACGAAGGCCACCGTCGAGCGGGCCGCCGGGCGTTTTTCGTTTCGTCGCCTCTGCGCGGTGAGGACGGTGAATATCTCCGAGCCCGTCGAGCTCTTTGAACTTGCGCCCAAGTCGGCTGACGCCAACTGGCAACGGCTCAAGGCCGGCTATGAGGAAGCGCTGGCCCTCTATGAAAAGCTGCGGTTCGTCGAAGCGATGACGATCCTGGGTCCACTGATGGCCGACTTCAAAGACGATGAACCCGCTCGCAAACTCCTGCAACGGACAGCAGGCTTTTTGGGCAACGCCACGCCCAATCCTGACACGATTGTCGTTTTGGACGGGAAGTAGCGAAGTCGATAGCGGCCATCGGCTTTACGCCGCCCGCGCGGTGGGGAGCTTCTTGCCTTTGAGCTGATACACAAACCGCACCACCTCGGCGACGGCGGCATATTGCTCGGCGGGAACGGGGTGGCCGATTTCGACATTGGCATACAGGGCGCGGGCCAGTTCCTTGCGCTCCAGCACGGGAACTTCGTGTTCCAGGGCTAGCTGCCGAATCCGCTTGGCCAGCAAATCGACCCCTTTGGCGACGACGATCGGAGCAGCCATTTTCTCGGGATCGTATTGCAGGGCGACGGCAAAGTGCGTCGGGTTAGTCACCACCACATCGGCTTTGGGGATGGCGGTCGAAAGGCGATGTAAGGCCATCTGCCGCTGCACTTGCCGACGGCGGGCGGCCACTTGCGGGTCGCCCTGCTGATTTTTCATTTCTTCCTTCAGTTCCTGGGTGGTCATCCGCAGGTCCTGCTCGTGCTTCCAATATTGGTAGCCATAGTCGAACAATGCGAGGGCCCCCAACGCGCCACCGATTTTCAGGCTCGTCCAGAGCAACGTCTGAAACAGATACGCGGCGATTTCCGGCGAAGTTTCGCCCGATAGATTCATCAGCCGCTCGCGCTCGTTCCACAAGCACCAGCCGGCCACGATGCCAATCAGCGCCACCTTCAAGAGGCCAAAGCCCAGATTGACCGCCGCCGTGAGCGAGAAGATGCGCTGCCAATTCGAGAGGGGACTGATCCGCTGCCAATCGAGGGCCACTTTCTGCGGCAAATACAAGAAGCCAAATTGTCCCAGCTGCGAAAACGCTCCCGCCAAGGCCAAGAGACCCAGCACCGGCAGAAGAGCGATAGCCAGTTGCACTGTCAGGCGGGCCAAATGATGCGCGGTGGTCTGCGGATCGAGCGATAGCCAGGCCGCGCCGCCGAGATGTTCGCGGGCGAGGTCGCCAAAGAAATTGGTCACCTGGCCGCTGAACCACCACATCACCAAGAGGCCCCCGATTAAGAGCGCCGCCGAGGCCAAATCCTGGCTTTTGACGACCTGCCCCTCTTCGCGCGCCTTTTGGCGGCGATAGGGGGTTGCTTCGTGCGTCCGGTCGCCAAAATCTTCGGCTGCCATGCGTCCTACCCCGACGAGGCCGGCGGAACAAACGCCTCGCGCACGCTTTCAATCACGCCCCCCACTTCCTCCTGAAACACCCACGCGGCGGGGCCAATGCACATGGCCAGGCCCCCCAGCACGATCAGCGAATTGAAGTTCAGGCCAACCGCCACCGAGTTGAGCTGCGGAATTGTCCGGCTGATAAGGGCCACGATAAGAATCGCCAGAAGCAGGGCGACCATGATCGGGGCCGAGGCGCGAATGCCGACCTCGAAGCTATGGGCGGCGACGGCGGTGAGCGTTTCCACCAGACTATCAGGGAGCGTTCCGCTGCCGGGGGGCATCCAGGCGAACGAACCGAGCAGCGCTTCGAGCACTTGCCGATGTCCGCCGACGATGAAAAAGATCGCCAGGGCCAGCGTTTCCAAAATCTGCGAGAAAATCGGCACGCTTTCGTCGAAATTCGGATTCGCCACGTCCGCCAACGACAAGCCGCTCATCTGGCTGACTACTTGCCCAGCCATTTGCATGCCCGAAAGCAGGATCATCACCGCCAGGCCCAGCGCCAGACCCAGCAGCGCCTCGCGAGCCATCAGCAGACCCAGTGCCGGCAGATGGTCGGGGGGGGGAATCGGCGTTCCCCAGTAAAGCGGCGCGATGATCAGCGAAATTCCCATCGCGAGCAGCGCCCGAATCTGCATCGGCACGGTTGCCGTTCCCAGCACCGGCAACGTCATCAGCAAGGCCCCAATGCGCGTTAGCACCAAGACGAAGATGAGGAACTGGTCGAGGTAGAGGGAAAGGAGCGGGGACACGGGGGGAGGTCCTTGGTCATTGGTCGTTGGTCAATTGCATGGGATCACAACCCGCGGATTCTTTTCAAAAGACCAATTACCAATGACTATCCTCCACCGATCGTTTGAGGAATGTCGCGGAAGAGCGTTTCGGAGTACTCGACCATTTTCTGAATGAGCCAGGGAACGCTCAGGATGAGGGCGGCGACCATCGCGACGATTTTGGGAACGAACGAAACGGTTTGGTCCTGCACTTGCGTGAGGGCCTGAGCAAGACCAATCAAGAGCCCCACCGCCATGCCGACCAAGAGCAGCGGCGCGCTCAGGATCAGCGCGGTAATCAACGCTTGCTGGCAAATCTCAATGGCGGTTTGGGGGGTCATCGGGAAGACTCGGCAGGCGAAATGGTCGTACCGGGCCGCGGTTTGCGGGGACCGAAAAACGTGGTCGCCAGCAGGTAAATCAGGAGCGTGGTAAGCATGGATTTTGGCGGCGCGATGCCGCTTCTAGATGGGGGGCCCGCCGAAACTTTCCAGCAGCATGCCGACGACCAGATTCCAGCCATCGACCAGCACGAAGAGCAGCAGCTTGAGCGGCAGCGAGATCATCACCGGCGGCAGCATCATCATTCCCATCGAAATAGTGACGCTCGACACCACCAGATCCAAAATCAAAAACGGCAGATAAATCTGAAAGCCGATCAGAAAGGCCGTTTTCAGCTCGCTGAGCATGAACGCCGGCAGCAGGGCCTGCAGCGGCACCTCGTCGTAAGTGTCGGGGGGGGTGCTGCCGCGGAGCGCGGCGGGGAGATAATCGTAAAACAGCCAGACATCGTCGCTGTTGCCGGCCAACTCAATCTGCCGGCTCATGAAACGTTTGAGCGGAATGACGCCGGCGTTCCAGGCGGTTTCGGGGTCGCTGATTTCGCCGCGCGTGTAGGGGCGGATGCTCTGGTCATACACCTCCGACCAGGTCGGAGTCATCACCAACAGGGTCATAAACAGGGCCAGCGTCGTGATCACCTGGCTCGGCGGCAACTGCTGGGTTCCCAGCGCTTGCCTGAGCAGGCCAAGCACGACAACGATCCGCACGAAGCTGGTCGTCATCAGCAAAATGGCCGGAGCGAGGCTGAGCACCGTGAGGAGCAGCATCACCTGCAGCGACGAGCTGAGCTTTTGCGGGCTGGTCCACGATTCCGGTCCGCCGCGGAGCGCTTCGGAGAGCGGATCGGGCAAGAGGCTTGGCGGCGCTGGCGGCGTGGGAACCACGCTCGGCGACGTTTGCCCCCAGGCGGCAGGCGCGGCGATGCCGACGAGCAACAGCGCAGCCAAGCAAGGGGTGGCGAAGCGGCTCATGTCGCACCTCGCGAGCGTGTCCGCGCGGCGGGTTCGCCGGCTAGTTGGCTCAGCACCTGGTTGAATGACGCGCTCGCGCTATCGGCCCGGCCGCGGCGGCAGAGAGCGGACAGATGCTCGACCTCGACCGGGTCGGTGATTTCGGTCAGTGTTTCGGTCCCCGTGGGAGAAACCGCCACCAGGATCAGCTTTTTTCCGACTCGCACCAGCTGCATCGACTGGCGAGTTCCCAGTGGAGCGCGGCCGAGCAGTTCCAGGGCTTCCTTGGGGAGCAGCGTCGATCCGCCCGGGGCAAATCGCCGCGAAAACCAGACCACCAGCAAGAACAGCCCCAGCACCACTCCCAGACTGCCCAGCACGCTGCCGATGGCGCTACTCGTCGAGGTGGCCGCGGGACGCGGCGTCCCCGACTTGGCCGCGGTACCGCGCGGCGCGAGCGGCAGGGGTTTTCCCGCCAATGCCGGTGGCAGCGGTTCGGTGGCGCTAACCTGGCGGAACGGAAACGGATTGACGTCAGTCGGATGTCGCAGGGCTGGGTCAACAGCTGGATCGGCGGCGCCCTCCACCGGTGGCAGGGGCTTGGCTTCGATCTGATAGGCCGGCAGCCGGGCCGGCTGAAAGGTTTGCTGGCCGCGCGCGGAAACCGTCGCCAGCCCAGCGGCGAGCAAAACCAGCGACGAAATCAAGCGTGTGAGCGGCATCCTTGCCAATCAGCCGGCGTCGCTGCCCGCGACCAGTTCGGTCACGCGGACGCAGAAGTTATCGTTGAGAACCAACACTTCGCCCCGGGCCACCATCCGCCCGTTGACGAACACATCGACCGGATCGCCGGCCAGTTTTTCGAGCGGCACCACGCTGCCGCGCTTGAGCTTCAGCACATCCTCCAGATACATCCGCGTCCGCCCCAGCTCGATCTTCAGATCGAGATCGACATCCTTCAGCAGCTCCAGCGTTGCCTTCTCGCCCGAAGCGGGAGCGGCCGCCAAATCGCGAAACTCGAACGGCGACAAATTCGCAATTGCCGGATCGACCGGCTGATCGACCGACGCAATCGCTTGCTCGGCTTGCGACAGCAAATATTGAATGTCGTCCCCCACTTGCGACGAGCCGGGGCGACCGGCGGCCGGTGGAGGCGGCGCGACAGCCGTCGCTACTGGCGCACTCACGGGCTGCGGAGCGGGAGCGGCGGCGACAGGAGGGAGCTTCGGCGCGGCCGCGGAAGCCGCCGTGGAGGCAGGCGAACCACTATCGGGAACCAACCCCGCCGCCAATTGTGCCTGGCGGAGCAGTTCCTCGATATCGTCTTGCTTCAAACTGGGCGATTCGCCAGCCATCGGATTCCTTTCCGGAGGGGCGTCTCGCCAAAGCCTTACTGCTCGATGAACGAAAAATCGCTGAACACAATCGAACGCAGGATCGGCTTGCCGAGAAGGTCGTTACTTTTCGCCAAAATCTTCCGTTTCAGCAAGGCCAATCCGGGGTCGGAGAGGTCCTCCACCTGGCTGTTGCGAATCTCGAAAATGACATGATCCCGCAGCCGATGCGAGTTTTTCGCGAGGAGATCGGTGAAGGCCCCGTTTTCCTCTTCCAGCACCGTTCCAATCAGGTGGAAGTTGACCCGCAGAGTCAGCGTCGAAGCGGGCTGGTGGACCACGACGTTGTATTTTCCCAGGTCCACCTCAACCTCCGGCTTGCCCGAAGGTTTCTGGTCGTCCGCTTTTGCCGCCTTTGCCTCGGCTTTCGATTTTGCCCAGGTTTCCAGGTCGGTCTGACTGGGAATGGTCATCCAGGCAAACAGGCATTCGATGAGGATGACCAGAGCGACAAACGTGCAAATGATGATCGGCTTGAGCATCGGAGGTTCTCCGCAGTTGCGGGTAAGCCATCCGTGGCCGGGGGGTCAGGTCTCAGGGGGTAGTCGTTGGTTCGAGGAAGCGTTGGGCTTGTTCTTCGGCAGTGCCGACGAGGTCGCTAACGACTTCTTCAAGCATGAAGACTTCGACGCGGGGATTCTCGCGTAGTTTGGCTGCATCGACGCCGGAATGCGTCGGCTCATAGGGGCCGGCGACCGACATCCGAATCCGCTGCGGATCGATCTTCAGCTCGCGGACGAGGAATTCCATCGTGGCGTGAGCCCGGGCATAGGCCAAATCCCAGTTGTCGCGAATCTCGGCCGTGGCGGTGGCCGGCCGCTGCGAGGTGTGCCCGCGAACCTCGATCTTCTGCGGCTTGCCGCTGAGAATATCGGCGATTTGCCGCAAGTCGGCCTGCGCTTCGGCGGTCAGTTCGCGGCCCGCTTCTTCGAAGAAAATCACCGTGCCGATCCCCGTCCGGTTGCCGGGACGGATGATTCGGACCCGCTGATTGTCGCCGGCCGAGCCTTTTTCCTTGACGCCTCCCTCCATTTGCGCGCGGCGCTTCGAGCGGCCCGTGAGCGCCATGGCCGCGAGCGTCGAGTTGCGGGGGCGCAGATCGCCGGGAATCAGGCTGCTAATGGAGCTGTCGTAGCCGAACTGCTGGTGCAGCGAATCGGCGACCCCTTGGAACTTGTCGGTCTGCTTCAGTTCGCTCATCGACACGAGCATGATGAAGAACGTCAAAAGGAGCGACATCATATCGCCATAGGTGACGATCCATTCCGGTACGCCGGCTGGCGGATCTTCTTCAATGGCCATTATTTGCCCTCCTTGGCGGAGCCGCGGCTATGCGGCGGGAGGAAGGTGTTCAGCTTCTGCTCGATCACCCGCGGGTTTTCCCCCGACTGGATCGCCAGGATGCCGCGAATGGTGATTTCGCGGGCGATGATCTCTTGCTTGCTCAAAAAGGCGAGCTTTTCGGAGAGCGGCAAGAACGAAGCGTTGGAAATCACCGCGCCGTAGAGCGTGGTGATGAGGGCCACCGCCATGCCGCCGCCGATGCTCGACGGATCCGACATGTTGCCAAGCATGATGATGAGGCCGAGCAGGGTGCCGATCATCCCGAAGGCCGGGGCGTATTTGCCGACCATATCGATCAGCCCCTTCCCTTCCTTGTGGCGCAGCGACATCGATTCGATCTCAGTCCGCATCACGTCCTCGATCACTTCCGCCCGGGTGCCGTCGATCGCCATTTGCACGCCCAGCTTGATGAAGGCGTTGTCGATTTCAGTCAGGCGCGCTTCCAGCGCCAAAAGACCGTCCCGGCGAGCCGTTTCGGCCAGGCTGACCAAGGTCTTGATGAGCTCGGCGGGATTCGGCGCTTTGTTGAACACCGGTTTGAGCATCACCTTGGGCGTTTTCAGCACCGTTTTGAGCGGAAAACAGATCAAGACCGCGCCGATCGTGCCACCGAACACCATTAGCACCGAGGCGGTATCCCAAAACGACGCAAAATTGCCACCACCCATGACGACCGACAGGGCCATCATGGCGAAAGCCAGAATCAATCCGATGACGGTGGCGATGTCCATGAGTAGTTTTTGCAAGCGGTTCGGACGAATGTCGGTTCAGGTCAAGCGGGGCAGAGGCATGAGGAATTTCGATTGTTGATACTTCACCGCCCGGGTCATCACTTCGTCGAGCGGCTCCTTGACGATGATCCGCTCGCCACTGGTGAGCGTCACGAACGTGTCGGGCCGCGATTCGACGTAGCGGATCAGCTCGGCATTCAGGACGAACACCTCGCCGTCGAGTCGGGTCAGTTTGATCACGATTTCACCTGTCTGGCGGGCTGCCGGCCTGGGCCGATAGCCTGCCCGGAAAATCTAGGTTATTGGTTGCCTTCCGACCGGCTGGTCCTGGGCAATTGCGGGCTCAGGGTGCCGCCGGCATAGTCGCTAATGTCGGCCTTATCGGACCTTATCGCCGCAGGTTGAGCAGTTCGTCGAGCAACTGCTGGGCGGCGGTGATGACGCGGGCGTTCCCCCGATACTGCGTGGTCGCCAGCACCAGGTTGATCAGGTTCTTGCCGATGTCGGTATTCGAGAGCTCGCGGGCACCGGCAATGATCGACCCCGTGCCGGCCCCGTTGGGATTCCCTTCGATCGGAAGGCCGGAGTTGACCCCTTGGGCAAAGAGATTCTGCCCGCGCTGCTCGAGACCGGAGGCATTGGCGAATCGGGCCAGGCGAATTTGCCCCAGATCGCGGGTCACGCCGCTCGAAAACACGCCGCGAATGCCGCCATCTTCGCCGATGATGAAGCTCGTCAGCGTGCCGGCCGGCGAGCCATCTTGCCGGGCGGCGGCCAGGCTGCTGGTGGCTGTCGAAAGGCCCGAGACCTGCGAGAAGTCGATGTCGAATTCCAGCGGATCGGCCGAGGGCAAATTGCGGCGTTGAATCGAGATTCGCGTGTTGGAGGTGGAGATGATGTTGCCATCGCCGTCGAACGTGACGAGACCCGTGCCGACCGACACGTCGGTTCCGGTCAGCGGGCTGTTGTCGCCCGAATCGGCGAACCAGCGATAAGTAGTAGCCGAGTCGGTGACGCTTTCCAGCACCGCCGTCACGCGCACCGACACCGGAATGCCCAGGGTGTCGTAGGCGATGAAATCGGCGACCGCGCTTTGCCCCTTGGCGTCTTGAATTTTTCCAAAGCCGAGGTTGGGGGTCGAAACCTCGCCGTTCTCGTCGGTCAGCCGGAAGCTCGACAGGCCGATTTCAATGGCGTTGTCGATGCCATTGTTGGAGACGATTCGAATTTGCCCATTTTCGATGGTCAGTCCCGGCGCGAGAGTGGTGGTTCCCCCCAGATTGTTCACCGAGCCGGGGATCGGATTTTGCGGATCGTCGATCGAGGTCTGAATGCCCAGCGACTGATTCATGAAATCGAGCAGGTCTTGCAGCGTCGAGGTGTCGGTGACTTCGAACGACTTGGTGGCCATCGTGCGGCCCCCTTTGCGGCCGGTGAATTCCAGCGTGCCGGGGCGAAACATCTGCTCATAGTCGAGACTGTCGCGTTTCAGCACGTTCACGAGCAGGGTATTGCTATCGACCTTCGGCCCCTCCAAGTCGAGGGCCTGGTTCGTCGTCACCGAGAGGTCCGAGATTTCGGCATCAGTGCGGCTGTCGGTGAAGTCATCTCCCGGATCTACTTCGCCCACGAGATAGAAGCTGCTCGAATCGCTCGCCAGGTTGCGATAGATGCGAATCTTGTCGTAGGCCGGAAACTCGGCATCCGGACCGGGAACCGGTGGCGCGGGAAAATCGTCCAGGTGAATCCGCCCATTGATGACGTTCTGCGGGCCGATAATCAGCGAAGGACGGCTTTCGACTTCTCCCGCCCGGTAGTAGGTGACGAGATAGCTGTAGTTGCCGTTGATGGTGGTATTGTCGAGCGCGGTGGAAGAGAGAGGGACGGAGTTGTCGTCCACGTAGCTCCCCCCCGCCGCCGCCGTGTCGAGCAAGAAGAAGCTGGAACCGCCGGCCGCGGTGCGATAAATGTTGACCGAGGTGTACTCACCGCCGGCCGTGGGGAGGTTGTTCAGCGTGATGGTGTTGTTGGCGACGGTGTCTCCCGCGGGGACCGTGACCGAGATTTCATTGGACGCGAGGGTCTCTTCGCCGCTGACATCGACGAATGCGAACCGGTAGCGATAAGTCGCCCCTTCGGGATGAGTGCCACCCGCCCCTTCGGCATTCGTGGTGGTGACTCCCGAGGAGTCGGGAATCGGCGCGACATTGAGATCGACTCCCGAAGCATCGGGTCGGGGAACTTTGGCGTCACCCAAGGCAGCGCTATCGATCACGCCGGCCGTGTCGGCCACGTCCCCCGACGGCGTCAGCACCCCCTGCATGAAGACGTTCTGCGTGGCCTGCGCGACGGCCGCCGAGCCCAGCGGAATGGAGAGCGGGGTGAGTGTCGTGGCTTGCACCGTAAACGACTGATCGACCCCAAAACCCAGCACGCGCTGCCCCGTCACAGTGACCAACTCGTTGTCGGCATTGGTTTTGAATTGGCCGTTGCGGGTATAAAGCCGTTCCCCTTGCGAATCTTCGACAATGAAGAAGCCATCTCCCTGGATGGCCAAATCGGAGGGGTTCGAGCTGATTTCGATGGTTCCCTGCGTGAAATTCGGGGTGATTTCGGCCACCCGCACGCCGAGGCCTGTTTGCCGGGGGTTCGTGCCGCCGCTCCCCTCGGTCGGTGCCGAACCGAGCCCCTGCGTCTGCAAGAATTGGGTCGCGAACGCCACGCTCGATTCCTTGAAGCCGACCGTTTGCGAGTTGGCGAGATTATTGCCGACGACATCGATCTGCGTTTCCGACGCGGTCATGCCGGTGAGCGCGGTGGTGAGTGCGGAGGCGAGACCCATGAGTGAACTCCGGTGGGAGGTAGGTTGTGGGGGGAGTGGGTGGTTAGGGGTCAGGAGTCAGGAGTCAGGGGCCAGGGAGAGTTTCTTACGACTCACCACTCACCACCCACTCCCTCTCCTCACGATTCAATTTCGCGAACGTTCCTCAAGTCGATTACGCTGTCGCCGACGTGAATTTTGTAGGTCCGCTTGTCGCTGTCCTCATCATCCACATCGACCGAAACGCTGGTCACCTGGCCGGTGATGTTCTGGTTGTTCGAGTCCAGCGCGCTGACCGTCTTGCCAATCAGGCTGCTGGCGGTGGCCAGGCTTTGGCCCGATTGCACGTTCAGCAGTGCCGACGAGAGGTTGTCGGTCGAGCTGATCTGGCGCAGCTGGCCGATCTGCTCAATGAGTTGGGTGTTGTCCATTGGGTTGAGCGGATCCTGGTTCGTCAGCTCCGTAATCATCAGCTGCAGAAATTCATCGACATCGAGATCCTTCAGGCTGTTTCCCGTCGTGGCGGTGCTGGGGCTGGTGGTCGAGGTAATTGCCGACGTATCCGTCATGGCGAGGGCTCCTGGCTAAACGATGACATTGAGTCCACGTGAATCGGGGCTGGGGGTGGTTCGCCGCGCGACGACACCTTCGGCCGGCGCGGGGCGCCGGGGCTCGGCATCGCCGGGACGGGCGAGCGGGGTCAATTCGGGCGATTGGCGATGGCCCGACTGATCGGGCGCGCCGCCGGGCTGACGCTGCATCAGATCGACCTCAAAACGGTCAATTCGCACCCCCTGTTCGGCCAACCGGTCGCGCAGGGCGGGGAGGTTATCGATAATCGCCGTCCGGGCTGCCCCCGTTTCGGTTTCCATCCGGGCGATCACCCCCCCTTCGGCCACCCGCACTTCCAAGCGCAGCGAACCGAGTTCCGGCGGGCTGAGACGCAGACGAACCTCGCCATCCCGCTCCTGAGCGGCTGCAAAGGCCCGCGCGACGCGCTGCAGAAGGCGCATTCCATCGACGTGCAAGTCGCTCCGTTGAGCGGCGGCAGCACTCTGCGGCGTTGCAGTGGCAAGCATTTCCAGCGGCAGTCGCTGCGGTAGCACCGGTGGAGCGGAGGAAGCAGCCGATTGGGCCGGCACGGGACTCGTCGGAGCGGCGACCGCCTCCGTCGCGGTAATTTCCAGCCCGGGGGCCGGAAAGTACGCAACCTGCGCGTCTGCGGCTGGCTCTTCGGTCCGGTGATCGGGCGACTTGGCATCTGTTTCGTCGAGGCGTTCAGCCGTCTTTACGGGGCGGGTGGTTGTCGCCGCAACAACTTCCGCTGATTCCTCGATAACTTCAGGCCGTGCCGCGGCTATCTCGGAGGAAGCCGCCGCGCGGTCGGCCGAGGTCCCCGAGTGAACCACGTCCAATTCACTTTCTGTATCAAGGGTGGCGACCGGCTTGTCAGCCCGCTCCGCTGTGTTTTTTGGCTGCGGGGTTGGTGAAGCGGCCATGGCCGACACCGGTGGCGAGATGTCGGCGGGATCGCTGGCAACCTCGGCCAATTCCGCGATGGCTGGCACCGGGGCGGCATTCGCGGGCTCGGCAAGAACCTCCGGATTCGCGACGCCGACCACGGGCGGGATCGGCAGAATCTCGGCAGGCGCGGCGGATAAACTCGGTGGAGCCACCGGCAACAGCGGGGCAATTTCCGGCTGCCCGACATCGGGCGCAATCTTGGCGGGAAGTTTCGCGGCGGGGCGGGATGGCGGATTATCCTTCGCGACCGTCGCGGGTTGCTTAGGGAGCGGTGGCGTCAGGAGTTGAGTCACCAAAGCCGTGGCCGTGGCGACCGCATTCGCCTCGTCTGCATCGGCCTCCTCTTCGCCCGAACTCTCCTCGTAATCGCTGTCGTTCGTCTCCTCGCGATCCGCTCGGCCGGCGTCTTGGGCGATAACCTCACCGCTCGTGGATTCGGCGGCAGGGGCGTTCGCTGCCTCATCGGCCGCCCGGATCGGCTCAGGGCTGTCGTATTCATTCGTGGGTGGCGGATCAACGCTCGCGACTGACGCGCCATCTTCCCCCCGCAACAACGACTCGAACGGCTGGCCTCCTGATTCTTCGCGCGCGGAACCGTTTGCTGCTGGAACGGCCAGGTCCAGCGGCGAAAGCACGGCGACGGAATCGGTGGTGGCGGGCATGGTTAGCGCTGCGGTTTGAGCTGTTGTTGCAGTTGGTTGCGGGTATCGCGAATGACATCGGCATCGGGGAGGCCGACGCGAATGTCGTGCAAAATTTCGGCCAGCTTTTCGGATTCGTCGGGCGATTTGAACTCGGCAATGATCTTCCGCCGCTTATCGAGCGGCATCGTTTTCATGATCGTCACGACATCGCGCACGGGATCATCCACCGCGTTGGGTGCCCGTTCTTCCAGCATTTTCAGAATCTGTTCCTTGGCTTGCCGGGGACTCATCGCCTCGAGCGTTTGCTGCACGGCGAGGAGCGCCTGATCGGTCGCCTGCGTCTCTAAATTCGCCAGCCGCTGATCGAACGATTGCTTCCACAGGTCGAGCCGCTCGCGCTCGGTCCTGATCTGCGATTCGAGCGTCCGTAAATCTCCCAGCGACTTATCGATCGCGCTTTCGCGCAGGTCGAGGTCCAAGCTCGCGGCCAGCCGCTCTTGCCGTTGTTGCCGGAGCGACGGTTGCTCGTCGTCCTGGGGATTGGGAGCCGTCGGGGCGGCGGGGCTAGCTAGTTCGATTCCTTGCAGCACGGCGAGCATTCCCAGCACCCGGTCGTCGGTGAACGCTCCCTTCCACCACAACATGCCTGCGATCACTGCGAGCGAGATCGTGGTGCCGATGCACAGGGCGACGAGCAGCATTCCGAGCCAATTCAGAGCGGCTTTCATGTCGCGGCCTCCTGGCGGAGGAAGCCTTGCGCGGCCTGCTCGTCAAGCTGCTTCATTTCGAGCTTGTCTTGCCGCTGGCGGTGCGCCGCTTGCTGCCGCTGGCGCAATTTTTCGAGCACCCGCACCTGCCGGTCGGCTTCGACGAGCACCTGGCGGCGGCGTTCCAGTTCGGCGGCCACCTGCGTCAACTGCCCGGCGACATGCGCCCGCTGGGTCCGCAGCACCAGCTCGTGTCGATGGGTCCGCACCAGGGCGTCGATATCCGCCTCGCCGGGCGACGAAAGCTGTCGTGTTTGCGTGGCCAGCTCGCCCCGCTGCAGATCGATGTCGTCGGCTTGCCCTTGCAGCACGGCCAGCGCGCGCTGCGCCTTGGCCAGATCGGCGCGGCGCTCATCGCGTTCGGCCGTTCGCAGCCGCAGCAAGGTTTCCAAACGAAATCGAAACGTGGACATGGGAATTTAGGGTTACTTCGGACGCACGGGAGTCGCCGGCTTGCGCGCCGCGAGGCAGCGCTGAGCCAATTGCAAAAGCTGGGCGCGGGCCGTCTCGACCGACGAGCCGTCGCTCACCTCTTGCCGCAAAAACTTGTGAATCTCGTCGCGCAGGGCGATGGCCGCATCGACGGCCGGATTGGCCCCGGCGCGATACGCGCCGATGGAAATCAGGTCTTCGTGATCGCGATATGCTGCCAATAGCTCGCGAATCGCTTGTGCCGCGGCCCGGTGCTCGGCGCTTGCCAATTCGGTAAACAGTCGGCTCAGGCTTTCCAGCACGTCGATGGCCGGATAGTGCCCCTGCGACGCCAACCGCCGCGAGAGCAGGATGTGCCCATCGAGCAGGCCGCGGACCGTGTCGCTCACCGGTTCACTGGCGTCGTCTCCTTCGACGAGGACCGAGTAGAACGCCGTGATGCTGCCGCGGCTTGCCCGGCCGGCCCGCTCGACCAGACGCGGCAAGAGGGCAAACATGCTGGGCGGATAGCCGCGGGTTGTCGGCGGCTCGCCGGCGGCGAGGCCGATTTCGCGCTGGGCCATGGCAAAGCGGGTCAGCGAATCCATGATCAGGAGCACGTTTTTCCCCTGATCGCGGAAATATTCGGCAACCGCCGTCGCGGTCAGAGCCGCGTGGACGCGCAGCAAGGCGGGCTGGTCGCTGGTGGCGACGCACACCACGCTACGGGCCCGGCCGGCAGGGCCCAAGTCGCGCTCCAGGAATTCATTCACTTCGCGGCCGCGCTCGCCGATGAGTCCGATCACCGTGACATCGGCCGAGGTGTAGCGGGCCATCATGCCGAGCGTCACGCTCTTGCCGACTCCCGCCCCGGCAAAGATGCCGATCCGCTGGCCGAGGCCACAGGTCAAGAGGCCATCGATCGTGCGGACTCCAGTGCTGAGTGGCGTGTCGATCCGTGGGCGCTCGACAGCCGGCGGCGGAGTGCGCGCCAGCGGCACGCGGTCGGCTAGAAACGGAACCGGGCCGTCGTCAATGATTTTTCCCTGGGCGTCGATCACGCGGCCCAGCAATTCGCTGCCGACCCGAATTGTGCGCGAGGTTCGCGTCAGGCGAACCTGGTTTCCGTGTCGCACGCCATTCATGTCGCCGAGCGGATAGACAATCGTCAGTTGGTCGCGAAAGCCGATCACTTCGGCCGCCACCGGCCCGCCCGTTTGCCGTTCGATCGTCGCGAGCGCGCCAATCGGCGCGGGAAAGCCCGCCACGGCCGCGGCCAGCCCTTCGGTGCGCACGATGCTCCCAGCCAGTCCGACTGGCATGATGGCATCGAGTTGCGAAGCAATCGCGTGCATGTTTAGGCGAGGAGCTCCTCGGTCAGGCGGGCCAGTTGCGTTTCAATTTGGTTGTCGATCGAGCCAAACTGCGTTTCCACGCGGCAGCCGCCAGGAGAAATGGTCGGATCGGCCACAAACTGGGCGGGGGCGACGAGATTCAGCTCTTTGGTGATCTGGGCGGTCTGGCCAGCCAGGGCCGCATGATCGGCGGGGGCCAGCCGGACGACGATCTGCCCGCAGCCCGAGGCAAGTTGCAGGGCTTCGCGGATGAGCGTCTGCGAAATCTGCGGCGAGCTGCGCACTTCGCGGCGAATCACGCGGGCAGCGATGGCGGTGGAAACTTGCAGGGCATGCGATTCCCAGTGGCGCTCCCACGCCTGCCGTGATTGGGCGATCCCCGCGATGGCCTGCTTCAGAGCGGCGAGCAGCGACTGGAGTTGCTGGTCGAGGCGAGTCCGCACTGAGGCTTCGACCGCTTTCAGCGCGGCCTCTTTGCCCGCTTCGCCGGCTTGGGCTTTGATTTGTATGGCTTCGGCGCGGGCGTCGGCGATGATCTTGGCGGCCTCGGCCTTGACGCGGGACAGGTAGGCGTCCCCCATGTCGTCAAATTGATACGCCGGGCTCGCGGCGCTTGTGGGGCGCGTGAGAGGCTGGCCAACCTTGATGATTCCCGCCATTTGGCACCTTTCATACGGCAGCGGCAAAGTGACGGGAACCGGGAAGAACGATGCGTCCCTCGGCGGCCAGTTGGCGGGCCAGGTCGGCCAGATGCTGACGGGCCAGCTCGATGTCCCGCAGGCGGATCGCGCCGGGGTGATTAAGCCGCGACCGAAGCGCGGCGGCTCCCCGCGCGGGCAACTGCCGCGTGATCCGGCTCAGCAAGGCTTCGTCGGCGCCGGTCAGCGCGAGGAGGGCCACTTCCGGATCGGCGGCGGCAAAGATGCGGCGGAGGGCATCGTCTTCCAAGGCGGCGAAGTCATCGAAATCAACAAGCGAAGAATCATCACTCGCCTGCGGATAGCGCGACTGCGCCGGAAATTCCGGTGCCGCCAGGCGATAGCGAAAGGACGCGACGGAATGGCCGGCGGTCGGTCGATCATCGGCCGCCGCGCCGAGTTGTTTCGATAAGGAGCGGTTCTTTTGCGCCAGTCCCGCCAGCACCCGGCCGCGTGCCGATTGATCCATCGCCCCCAAAACGGCCTGCAAACCGGCGAGCCCCTTGCCGCCACGATCACCCGCCAGCCACGGCGCGAGGGTGCGGCGCAGCTGCTGCTCGATCACCTGCAGCACGTCATCCGCCGGCTCGTCGAGCCAGGCCATCCGTTCCAGTACGTCGGTCGCCAAATCGGGAGCGAGGGATTCGAGAATCTGGGCGGCAACCGCTGCCTCCAGTTGTGCCACGACCACCGAAATCGTCTGCGGCTGCTCGCGGCTGAGGGCTTCGGCCACCTGCCGGGGAGGAACGGTAGCGAGGAAACCGAAATGGCCGGCGGAATCGGGAGACTCCGTGCTCGCCGCCGAGGGATGCTCGAGGTTCCGATCCACCGACCGCGCTGGTTCAACTTGCGACGAGAGCTCCAGCTCAACGCCCTCATCCGCCGCGGGCCGCCCCAGCTTCCCCCGCAGAAACTCGGCCAGCACCGCCTCTTGCTCGGCGGCCGGGATGTCGTCCAGCTCCATCATCGCGTTCCGCACGCGGGCCGCCATTTCGGTCCCCATTTGACCAAGCAGCGACTCGGCCGAGCGCTCGTCGAGCGCGGTCACCAGTATGGCAGCTTTGCGGATGGCGGCGGGACGTTCGGGCATGGTGAATGGTTGGTGGATTTGGTTTCAAGGTGGAAAATCAAGCCGCTTCGCCGATCCAGGCGCGCAAAATGTTGGCGGCGGCATCGGGGTTCTCTTTCACCAGGTCGCGCAGCTCGGCTTTCAGATCGGGACCGGACGAGCCAAAACGACGCTTGAGCACCGTTTCGGGCTCGGCAGGAGCATCGTCGCCGTCGTCGATTGCAGCCAATCGGGGCCCCGTTTCGGTGCCCGCAGCGCCACCGGCGGCGCTCGTTGCCGGTGCCGGGCTGCCGGCGGTCGAGCGCACCATGCCTCGCAGGAACAGCAGGCTAAAGGCACCGAGACCGACGAGCGCGAGCGTCCGCCAGTTTTCGGCCAGCCACAACGTGCCGGCCGACGCCAGCGACGGCTCGGCAGCGGCCGGACCGGGCAAATCGGTATAGGTCGCCACGGTGATGTGCGGATACGGATCGGTCCCCTGGTTTACTGGCGGCAGCAAATTGCGAACCGTCTCCTTGATCTGATTGGTCGTCTCGGTCTCGATCTTCGCGAGGTCGGCCGCTTCGGGAGTCTGGACAGGCTGTCCGGCCGGCGCGGGATTCCGCTGCCGCCAAATGTTGACGTAGTAACTCGCCGGCACGTCGATCGAGGCAGTCACCTTGGTCGGCACCAGGGGAGTGCGCGTCACCGATTCCTGCTCGTAGCCGGGGACGTTGTGAATATCGGACCGCGACACGGTCCGCTGCGTCTCCGCAGCGCCGGCGGCCGTCGCGTTGATCGCCACCGGCTGATTGCCGACCCCATTGCTCACCGCGCCGGGCCGCCCCGCGGGAACACTCGGCCGGGAGCTTGTTTCCTCGTTGAATTCCGAGGCATTGGTCGTCACCGGCTTGGGGTCGAGCTTGAGAAGCTGGCGCGTGTGCTCGATCTCAGGGCTCAGCTCGACATTCACGCCGACGATCACGCCGGGAATCATCGCCAATTGGCCGGCAATTTTTCGCTGCCAGTCGCGCTCGTACTTTTGCTTGTGCGCGGCGTAGAGGCTCTCGTCGTCGGGCAAGCCCCCTGGTCCGACCGCGCCGCCAAACGAGAGGCCGCTGGTCATGTCCGTGATCGTAATGCTATGCCGGTCGAGCCCCGCGTAGGCCGAGGCGATGACATTCCGAATCGCCTTGATCTGGTCTTCGTCAAGCGAACCGCCGGCGGTTTGCACGGCGACCATCGCGGTCTTTTGCTTGGTCCGAATCAGACCCGGTTTGGCCTCTTCATCGTACTGCACGGTGGCCGATTCGATCCCCCGCATTCGCGAGATGATGAGGGCCAGTTCCTTCTGCTTGGCGTTCCAGCGGCGGGCTTGCAGCGATTGGGCCGAAGCAAAGGGGTTGTCGCCGGCAGTGGCCTCGTCCATGTATTTCGAGAAGTCCGCGGGCAAGGCGCTCGAATCGGCCAGGGCGGCCAGGTACAGCTCTTTTTGCCCGCGGGGAATGCGGATGCGGTTGCCGACGATGGTGCTCTTGCCCAGGCCCGCCTTGGCGAAGGCGGCCTCGATGGCGGTCAGCTCGCTGCCGCTGAAGGGGCGGCCATCGAGCAAAAACTCGTCGCCGCCGGCGGCCTGATACTGGAACAGATACCCCAGGCTGACGACGATCACGACAAGCAAGAGTCCCACCGCGACGCGCGTTCCCGGCGTCAGCGAGCGGAAGAGCTCGACCAGTTGAGCATAGGCTTTGTTGACGAAGTCCATCCGTGGCTTCCTGCGTGGAGCGGGCATCTTGCCCGCCAGGTGTTACCTCAAATCCGGACGTTGCTCACCTCTTGATACGCCTGCACCAGCTTGTTGCGAATTTGCAGCATCAGGCGAAACGACATATCCGCCTTTTGCAGGGTCGTCAGCACTTCGGCTGGGTTCGCGTCGCCACCGGTCACCAATTGCTGCACCGCCTCGTCGGCCTGCTGCTGCATCGAGTTCACCTGGTCGAGCGCCTCGATCAGCATATTTCTGAACGGCGCTGGCCCCGCCCCTTCGGCCGGCCGCGGCGCGGCGAGGCCCGGCGAGGCGAGTTGCGGCTGAAGGGAAGTAATGGTGGACATGGTGGGGGGTCGAGTTCAAGGTTCCAGGTTGAAAGTTGGGAGAGAGTTCTTTAGCCGAGGATGCGAAGCGACTGCTGAGCCATGTTCTTGCTGATTTCCATCGCACCAAGGTTCGCTTCGTAGGCGCGGGCGGCGACGAGGGCATCGACCATTTCGGCCGTCATGTTGATCTGCGGATAGGCGACGTATCCCTTTTTCGGGCCGCTTTTGATGGCATACGGATGCCCCGGCTCCCAGCGATAATTCGGCTCTAGCTTCTCCGTCTCGATGGCGGCCACCTTCACGCCAACCGCGCCATTGGGGGTGCCAACTTCGTCATCGGACTGGAAGATCGCGTACCGCGCTTCATACGGCTGCATCTCGCCGTTTTCATCGCGCGTTAGCGACGACATATTCGCCAGATTGCCCGAGATCGCATCCATTCGGATGCGCTGGGCTACCAAGGCGCTTGTGCTGATGTCGAGGGCTGGAATCATAGTTGGCTACCAGTGAGTTGCTTTCACACCCGCTCGCTGATCGCCTGGCCGAGCAGATTGAACTGGTCTGTCATCACGGTCAGGGCGAAATTGTGCAGGATTTGGTTTTTGGTGATTTCGGCAACCTGCTTTTCCAGGTCGATGTTCGTGTCGTCGTGATACAGGATGTTTTGCAGCGACTCGCGAACTTCGCGTAGCGAGTCGCCCGGCTCCGAACGGATGAGGCCGGGCGAAAGCTCGCCGCCCTCCTCGCGTGTGGTTTCAATCGCTTTTTTCAGCTTCTCCTGAAAGGCGGTCGGCGACAGGTCTCGCAGCCGATAACCGGGCGTGTTCACATTGGCGATGTTGCCCGCGAGCACCCCCTGGCGGGCCTGGGCGAAGTTCAGCACCTCGCCCAGGATGGGGATATTCGTGGAACCAAATAGACCCTGCAACATCAGTTGATTCCTTGAGCGGCCCGTGCCGCGAGCCAACCCATTGCAAGCCCCGTGCCGCTAGCGGGGCGGCGGGTGCTTTGGCGGCGGGTTGAGCCGCGGCGAATCGCCGCAAATAGCGACGGAGGCGGGAATTGGGAAAAACGGGGAAGCCGGCGAATTTCGCCCGCTACCTTGCGCTCGCCCGGCGCGGGTGCCGGGCGATCGGCGGTTATTGCCGAGGGTGAGCGGCAGAAACTGCCGGTAAGCGACGCTACAACCATCCGTGGTTGCCACGCCATACATGGGTCTCCTGAGAGGTTACTTGCCAAACGCCCGCGTGCGGGGGGCGTATCCGTACTGACGCAGCTTGTTCGACAGCGTCCGAATGCCAATTCCCAGGGCCTGGGCGGCTTTGGCGCGGTGGCCGTCGTAGTGGTCGAGCGTCGCCTCGATCAGCCGGCGCTCCATGTCTTCGAGCTTCATCCCGGCCGAGAGCGCGCCGGCCGATTCCGTCGCGGGAGTGCTGATCGCCTGCTCGGCATCGATCAGCCAGGGGCGGAGGTCGGCGGCGGCGAGGGTGCGTCCCTGGCCCAGAACGCTGACCCTGGTCGCCAGGTTTTCGAGCTCGCGCACATTCCCCGGCCAGTGATAGTGGCTCACCAGGTCGAGCGCGTCGGGTGCCAGCTCGCATGCCGGACGTCCCAAACGGGCAGCCGCCGCACCGAGGAAATGCTCGATCAGCAGCGGCACATCGGCCAAGCGCTCGCGGAGTGGCGGCACCTGGATCGGCACCACATTCAGGCGGTAATAGAGGTCTTGCCGGAACCGGCCGGCAGCGACCTCAGCCCGCAAATCGCGATTCGTCGTGGCAATGACCCGCACATCGGCCGGCCGCGATTGGCTCGAGCCGACCCGCTCATAGGTCCGCTCTTGCAGCACCCGCAGCAGCTTGGCTTGCAGGGGGGAATCGATCTCGGTGATTTCATCGAGCAGGATCGTTCCTCCCTCGGCCAGCTCGAAACGCCCGACCCGCGGAGCATCGGCACTGGTGAAGGCTCCCCGCTCGTGGCCAAACAGTTCACTTTCCATCAGTTGCGGCGAAAGGGCCGGGCAGTTCAGCCCGACAAACGCCCTCTCGGCGCGGCGGCTGGCGGCGTGCAAGCAGCGGGCCACCAGTTCCTTGCCGGTGCCGCTTTCGCCGGAAACCAGGATCGTTTCGTCCGTGGGAGCAGCCTGCGCGATTCGCTCACGCAGCAGCTTCATCGCCGGGCTGTTGCCGACCATCATTCCCTGCCAGATCGGAACCTGCACCGGAACGCTCGACCGGCGGCCAACTTTCTCGCCATGTCGCAAGGCGCGGGAAACGAGTTGCTCCAGTTGTTCCACGTCGAACGGCTTTTCGATGTAGTCGAAGGCTCCGTACCGCATCGCTTCGACGGCGGACGAGACCGAGGCGAACGCCGTCACCATGACGATCTGTGCCTCGACCCGCCGCTCGGCGAGCGTGCGGATGAACGCCAGGCCATCCATGCCGGGCATTTGCAGGTCGGTAATGATGACATCGGGAAGCCGCCGCTCGACGACTTTCAGTGCCTCGATCGCGCTCGCGCAGGCGACCACCTCGTGTCCGGCCGCTTGCAGCACGTCGGCCATCGATTGCCGGGCGCGGGCGTTGTCATCGACCACGAGAATGTGGCCGATCGGATCGGCGAGCGTGCGATCGCCACGCGATTCGGCGATGACTTCCGCGGAACGAATTCCGCCGGTTTGCTTGCCGGCGCCGCGGGGTAGAGTGGCGATGCTCATGCTGCTTTCTCCAGGGCGACGGCCCGACTAGGAATGCACAAGGTGAACGCCGCGCCCCCTTCGGGGCAATTCGCGACGAGCAGCCGCCCTTCGTGGGCGGTCACGATCCGATCGACAATCGCCAATCCCAGCCCGGTGCCGCTGGCTTTGGTCGTGAAAAAAGGCTCGGCCAGGTGAGTCAGCGTGGCGGGATCGATTCCTGGTCCGCTATCGGCCACCTCGATTTCAACTCCCTCCGGTCCGGGCCACACGGTAATGACCAGTCGGCCGCCGGTGGGCATGGCGTCGAGCGCGTTGAGCACCAGGTTGAGCAGCGCCCGGCGGAGCATGTCGCGGTCGGCCCGCAGGGGCAATTCGGCTGGGCAGTCGAGCTCGCACACAATCGCCTGGGCATCGAGCTGCGGGGCAAGCAATTGCCCCACTTCGTCGATCAGTTGCCGGGCATCGAACCGCTCGCGCTTCGGCTGGCGGTCGCTCGAGAAGTGCAGCAAATCGCTAACCGTCGCTTCGAGAGCCGTGAAGCCGGCGGTGACTTTGTCGAGCACATCGAGACTGCCCAAATCGCCGCTGATTCGCCGCCGCAGCAAACTGAGGTAGAGCTTCATCGGCACGAGGCTGTTGCGCACTTCGTGGGCCACGTGCGCCGCCATTTGTCCCAAATCGGCCAGGCGATTTTGCCGCGCGAGCTCGCGGTTTTTCACTTCCAGCTCGTCGGTCAGCCGGTGGATTTCGCTTTGCAGCGCCTCGTGCGTTTTTTGCAGGCGGTCGGTCGCCTGATTCCAGGCAAATAGAATTGCCTGCAAATCGAGCTCACCCGGCGCGGTGGCGGCCGGCGGCACGGGTGAGGCTTGCGGAAACTTCAGGATGGTAGGTTCGGTCATGGTCATGGTCAGCCCTCGCACTCAACGTGGGTGGCCGGCGTGGCGTGCCCAGCGGCATAGGCGGCCGAGGCGGCGGCGGCGGCGTGCATGCCTGCCAAGGCCGAGGCGGCCGCATCGCGGCGGATCAGCATGTGAGCCTCTCCCTGGCGCTCCAGGTCCATCGTGGCGGTGAGCAGTTCATCGCAGCGCGTCGCGGCGGCCTGGCAGCGGCGGCGATCGGCGTCGCTGCGCCAAACGCGCCGCTCGGGGTCTTGCTGGCGAAACGGATCTAGCAGTTTCTCGACTTGCTGCAACTGGTTGAGAACCGTTTGCTTGGCGGCCAGCAGCTTCATCAGGTCGGACATCTGGCCATCCCGCACAAGGGACAACTGCCGGCCGGCGAGCTGCGCAAGCAGCTCCAGCATTTGCAGGCGAGCGGTGACCAGGTCGGCCAGGCGGTCGGTTTCCAAGGTTGTCGTCATAGGGTGCGAAGCCAGGCGAGCAGGTCGGTCCACTCTTCCCGGTCGAGCCGGGTGGTGCGGGTAAAGTCGGCGTCGGCATGGATGCGTTCGAGCACCACGCGGGCTTGCTCCAGCGTGCCGCGGGCCTCTTGCGGGCGATTCAGCCGGCGATAGCAACTGGCGATTTGCACATAAGCCTCCAGGGCCTCGGGCGTTTGCTGATAGCGATTGGTCGCGGCCGAATAGGCGGCGATCGCCTCTTCGTAGCGCCCCAGATCGAACAAAGCGTCGGCCCGGCCGAAGTAGCAATTGCGCAGGATCAAAAGCTCGCTCGCCGGTCGCCGCTTGGCCTGCTCGGCATCGCTCAGGACGGTGATGAGCTGGCTGTATTCGTCGCAGGCCGAGAGCAATTCCTGCTGGATTTGTCGATTTAAGGCGAGGCGGCTGGTTTCGATGGTGACGACCCCCAGCTTTTTGCGGGGCCACTTCGCACTATGCCGATACGACTCGGCGATCTTGTAGCGGGCCTCGACCACCTGCCCGGCTTCAGGATATCGCTGCACCGCTTCGGTGAGGGTGCGAATCGCCTCTTGCAGGGTGGCATGGCTTTGCTCCAACAGCTTTAGTCCCGCTTGCTTGGGCTCGGCTTCCACCTGATCGACGCCGGCCAGACGGCTCTTGGTTTCGAGATCCCCCGCCTCGCGGCACAGCAGCAGTCCCAGGGCAAAGAGCGAATCGCGCCAGTCGGTGCTTTGCGGCGTGAGGGCGTGGCGATAAAGATTGTCGAGTAGCAACTCTTTGGCAGCGGAAATATCGCCCACTTCGGCCAACGCTTCGCATTCAAGCAGCCGAGCCCGGTAGGTGGCCGGATGCTTGGGATAGACCTCGCGCGAACGAGCCAGTGCCGACCTCGCCCCGGCAGTGTCTCCCAGCGCCAGCAACGATTCTCCTAGACCCACGAGCGCTTCGGGCTGCCCTTGCTTCGGGTCTTGCCGCAAAATCGCCTGATAGACCCGCGCGGCCTGGCGATAGCCTTGCCCCTGCAAATAGAGCTGTCCGCAGGCGGCGAGGTCATCGAGATAGTAGCGCGTCGCGACGCGCAGCTCGGCCAAATGTTCGGCGGCAACTCCTGCGGCCCGCCAATGCTGTCGAGCCTGAGCCAGGGTTTGCTCCGCTTCGACCACAGGAATCCCGGCGGCAGTCCCCTGCAGTTTTTTCGCCCACTCTTGCTCGACGGCGATCCGCCGCTGCGTGGCGAAGACATCATCCAGCAGCGGTGTCAAGCCGGCGGTCAACTGCACGGCAAGCGAAAAGTGCTCGTTGGCGATCAGGTCGTCCACCGCCGACTGCAACTCGTTTTGCAAGTCGTCGAGCGGGAGCCATGTGTTCTGGTAAGCGTCGCGAGGGCCGGCCTGGGCGAGAGCCCGTTCGTAGAGCGCGACCGCTTCAGACGGATTCCCTTCCTGGCGGACCAGATTGGCCTGCCACACGTTCGCGGCCAGAGCTTCGGGCCGACCAAAGAAGTTGCGCCGCACCCGGTCATACTGGGCCATGGCCGCCCGGCGGTCTCCCGCGAGTTCATAACAGCGACCAATGAGCAGTTGAGCCTGACCGACCACGCCACTGGTCGGGCCATCACGCCCTTGCACGCCGCGCAGCGACTGGATTGTTTCGTCCAGCGCCGTTTTGGCGGCCTGCGGGTCCATCGCTTGCTCGGCTTCGAGAGTGGTCAAGCGCGCCGACTGCACGACCTGCTCATTGTGCAAGGGTGAAGTGGTGGGAATTCTGGCCAGCGACTGGCGGGCCGCGGCAAGCGATCCCTGGGCCAGCAGAATCTGACTTTCGAGCAGGTGGCCCGCTTCCTGATCGCGCGGCGACAGGCCGGGAGTGGTGGCATATTGGCGGGTATAGCGGAGCGCCTGGTCGAGCTTTGGCGGATTCAGCTTGAGGCAACTGTCGGCCAACAGCCACGCCAGCGGAGCTTCCCCTTGCGGATCGGCAGCCAGCGCCTCGCTTAGAAACGGCAAGCTCTGGGCATAGCGGCCGCCATGATGCAGTGTGCGACCAAGCAGGGCCAGGCCGTCCCGTTCGCGACCCACCGGAAAGCCCCGGGCACGGGCCTCTTCCAAATAGCGCGCGGCGACGAGGTAGAGGGTTCGTTGCTCGGTGGGGTGAAAGTGCTCTTGGGCCTCGCGGGCGGTGACCACCCCAAGCACGTACATCGGGCCCCCGAGCTCGGTGTAGGAGAGCTGCTTCTCGGACCGCAGACGGGCGGCGATCTG
Organism: Pirellulaceae bacterium; assembly: GCA_033762315.1. Lineage (GTDB taxonomy): Bacteria > Planctomycetota > Planctomycetia > Pirellulales > Pirellulaceae > CAYLLN01. The sequence goes on along the minus strand of JANRLS010000207.1, from coordinate 24,716 downwards.
CCGGGCCTGATGGTCGTCTCCCGCGTCGAGGCGGGCGAGGGCATCGGCCAGAAGCTGAGAGGCTTGTTCCTCTTTTTTTCCCCCCAGCCATAAAGTTCCGCCGACGAAACTGCCGATAATCAGGGCGGCCGCAATGCCGAATGAAGCGGTGGCGATCTTGTTGCGACCCGCCCACCCCGGCAAACCCCGCGCGGCGGCGAGCGCGCGCCGAAGGCGCGACGCCGGAGCAGCGATCGTTGCGGCAGGGGCTTTGGCCATCGAATCTTCCTTGATCGGGCCGGTCCGCGCAAGAGGATCGCGCGGCACCGAGCGGCGGGTATGTACCGGAAAATCCCGCCGCGCGTCAATCGCGAACGGCGTGCTGGCACGATTGAACTTCCGCCGCCGGCCCGATTGTGCTATCTCTCCCCTCCACGCCGGAGGCTTCTCCCGTCAATCGCGGGCCTGCTGGCGCTGGATTTCGGCTGAGGCCACGCATGTTTAACCGTCAAGCGCGGGTGTTCCTGTCGTATCGCCACCGGGAGTTTGCCGGACCCAATGCCGACGAGCTCAATCGCCAGCACGTCGAGTGGGTCCGGCAGTTTTCCGCCGGTCTGCGGCAATGGGGAGTCGAGGTGGTGGACGATCATCGCGTGCGGCGGTTGCTGAATCCGCTGTTGAATGGCAAGGCCGAGGTCGCGCCACTGACGGCCGACGTAGCACTGGCGGCGATGTGCGTCTGCCAGGCATTCATTCCGGTCATCACGCCGGGCTATCTCGCGCGGCTCGGTTATGGCGATTACACGCCGCAAACGAGCTGCGAGGATGGCTACGTGCTGGACGAATTCCAGCAGGCCTGCGCGATGGCCGCGGCCGGACAGATGGACCTCGTTCCCGTGCTCCGTTTGGGGAACCTCGAAGCGATTGAGCGGCTGCCGCTGGGACTCAACCGGCGAACGATGTTCGACCTACGCGACGGAATCGCGCGGGATGACACCGTGGAGCTGATTGCCGATCATCTGCGGCTGGGCTGGCGCGTCGAGAAGCCCGCCATCGACATGGAACTGCGCGATTGGCTTGGTCAGTTTTTGCGCGAACGGCTGGCGATGGAAATGAAGAAGGCGGCGTGACGGGTATTGTCCTTGGTCCGTTGGGATTTGGTCATTGGCCATTCGACACTAGCCGCCAATGCGATATTTCCCGGTGTTCTTCACTTTCGGCTTGCCGGTCAGCGGGTTGATCCCACCCATCGATCCCGAGACCATGTCGAGTGCTTCATCCACCATCGACGTGGTGTCTTCGGTGACAATCAGCTTATCGCCGGGAAGCAGGGTGTAATCGTACTCCGGCTCGACCATTTTGGCCGCCCGGTCGAATTCCACGTCCATGTTGTGAACGCGGCCGTCGGGAAGCGGCCGCTGCAGGGCCAACGTGAAGCGGCGGAATTGCTTGTTGGCCTTCGACCCGGCCAGCGCCTCTTGCACATGCAGCGGGCCGGTCAATTCTTGCTGCTTGACGGCGGTGCGGCCATCCGCTTTGCGAATCTCGATCGTGTAGGTATTCGTGCCGCCTGGCGTGGCGACTTGCCCCGCCGCTGCCGCGACATCGGCGGTCAGTTTCGGTGCTTCCTGCGGCTGCAGCAGGCTGCAACCGGCATGGAGGGAGCAAAAGACGAGGGCCATCGTGACCAGACCGCGACGCGAACGTGTCATGGAGGAATCCTTCCCTGCTAGCGGTCCGCCGCTGGCGGCTTGCGAAAACTGCGCGACCGGCAAAGTCATCCTGGTTTACCGGGTCGCAACGCATTTATCGGCGGTTGAAATCGAGAACTTGAGGAGATTCCGACGGATTTTTCCTACGGATGCACCTGGCAACTCGGCCGAGCGCGGCGAAAGGCCACGAGGCCGCCGCGCGTCACTTCGCTACCGGTGACACGCACCGAATCGAGCCGCGGACAACCGGCCAGCTTGGCGAGACCACGATCCGTAATCGCGGTTTGCGCCACCCAAATCGTCATCAATCGCGGCAGGTGGGCGAGATGGGCGAGGCCTGCATCGGTAACGTCGGTCCCGGAGATGTCGAGCAATTCGAGATTTGGCAAGCGGGCGATATCGGCGAGCAATTCGTCGTCCAGGGCGGTGTCGTGCAAATCGAGGATGCGGAGCGTGGTTAACGTGCCCAACGTGGCGGCCGACTCGCGATCAACGACCGATCCCGAAAGATCGAGTTCTTCCAGCGATGCCAGGCCCGCCAGATCGCTCCCTTGCAGCAAGTTGTCGCGCGCATAAAGCCGGCGAAGGTGGGGCAGCGCGAGCGGATACTTTCCCGCGGCGCTCGCCCCGGCCAGCCAACCATCCTGGTCTTGCCGCGGGACGACATCGGTCAGGTCGAGCATTTCGAGACGCGGCAGCCGGGCGAGCTTCGTTAGTTCGCGGTCGGTCGTGGTGCCATGCAAGCGCAGGGCCCGCAAGTGCGGAAATGCCGCCAGCTGGGGGATGTCGCCGCTGTAGGCCGAAAGGCCGACGACGCGATCCCCCAGCGGCAGCAAGTCGCCGGTCAGCGGGCGCAGCCAAGCCAGCGGGCCTGGTTGCCACAGGACGGACTTTCCGCCGGGCTGGCGCTCCCATTCGTCAAAGGTGGCGATCTGAATCGACAGGTGACATAGCGCGCGCCTCTCGCGCGAGGTAGCCAGGGAGGGCAGAACAACCCAGGCGAGCACAGCCGCGACAAGCGCCATCGCCAGGGCCAGGTCGCGCAGGCCGAATTGCCGCCAGCCTGTTCTGCCGCGCCACCACCAGGCCAGCACCGCGCCAGCTGCGATTGCCGTGGCCAAGCCGACGAGCAAATCAGCGGCCGCCGCCAGTGGGGAAGCCCAACCGAGCGAATCGTGGAGCTCGGTCCAGGGAATCAACGCGTCTCCCTGCACCGCCAGATAGGGCCACGGCCAGCCGGCGAGGCGAGTCGTGGTCGATGCCAGCTCGCGACTTCCCGCGGTACCGACGGCCAAGTCAGGCTCGCTGCGCGTGTAGCCGAGCGAATTGGCGACGCCAAGAACCGTCGTACAGAGCGTGGCGAACACGAATAGAGCTGGATCGAGCCGCCAGATCCGGCGGCGCGAGCGCGAAGACGGGGCAAGACCAAACATGAGAATGCATCCCGCTGGCCGCCGCCCCACGAATCTTGATGCCGCGCGGGGGAGCCGCGCGTCAAGCCGCTCCCCAGCGCTCGACGGTCGGCGTCTCACCGCGCTCGAACCAGAGATGCTTGTTCCAACGGGCGTCGTCGAGCGTGGGAAAGTCGGTCCGCAAATGCACGCCACGCGACTCTTCGCGGACGAGGGCCGCCTGAATCATCACGCGGGCAATCGTCAGCAGGTTCTGCAGTTCCCACCCCTTGATGTCGCCAAACTGGCGGGGGAGCACGTAGCGCCGCCAGCCATCGACCGCTTCGAGCGCTTCGCGGAGGGCATCGCCGCCGCGGCGAACGCCGCAACTGCGCCACATGACCGCCTTGAGCGAGTTGCGGATGTCGGCCAGGTCGAGCGGCTCGGCGGGGGGAACCACGACCGGGTTTTCGAGCGGAAAGACCCGAAAATCGCCGGGCGTTTCGAGTGCCGCTCGCGAAGCGGCCGCGCCGGCGTGCGCGCCATAGACCAGCCCTTCGAGCAGGCTGTTGCTGGCGAGACGATTGGCCCCGTGCAGGCCGCTGGAGCTGACCTCGCCCGCCGCCCACAGGCCGGGCAGGCTGGTGCGACCCGTTTGATCGACGGTGACGCCGCCGATCATGTAGTGGGCGCCCGGCCGGACCGGGATTTTGTCGCGGGTGATGTCGATGCCAAACTGCTGGCAAGCCGCCGCGATGCCGGGGAAACGCTTGAGGACGAACGCCGCGTCGAGATGAGTCACATCGAGATAGACGCAAGGGTGGCGAGTTTTTTCCATCTGGTTGACGATGGCCTGCGAGACGATGTCGCGCGGGGCAAGCTCGGCCCGCGCGTCGTACCCTGGCATGAAGCGGACGCCGTCCTTATCGACCAGCCAACCCCCTTCCCCGCGGACTGCCTCGGTAATGAGGCTGCGGCTACCGCCGGCAATATAAAGGACGGTGGGATGGAATTGCACGAATTCCATGTCGCGGAGGCGAGCGCCGGCCCGGTAGGCCATCGCGTGGCCATCGCCGGTGGCGACCGGCGGGTTGGTCGATTCGCGATAGATCTGCCCGCAGCCGCCGGTGGTGAGCACGGTTTGCCGGGCCCAGACGAGCATCTTCTCGCCGTGGCGGGTGACGACGATCGCTCCGCGGCACGCGCCGGCGTGCGTGAGCAGGTCGAGCGTGAACGTATTTTCCCAAACGCGGACGTTCGGCAAGCGGTGCGTATGCGCGATGACGGCCCGCATCACCTCCTTGCCGGTCATGTCCCCCAGGGCATGCACGATGCGGCTTTTGCTGTGGCCGCCCTCTCGGCCGAGGGTGATCTTGCCGGCATGTTCGTCGAAATGAGTGCCCCAGTCGATCAGCTCTTGAATGCGCTCGGGAGCTTCTCGGACCACCATTTCGACCACCTGCTCGTCGCACAGAGTGCCGCCGGCGACGAGCGTGTCTTGCACGTGCTCTTCAAAATGGTCGTCGGGATCGAGCACCCCCGCGATGCCACCCTGAGCATAGTTGCTGTTCGATTGCTCGATGGCGTCCTTCGTAACCACGAGCACGCTGAGCCGTGGATCGATGGCATGCGCCGCCCGCAACCCCGCCAGACCGCCGCCGATGACCAGCACGTCGGCGAAATAGTGCGGCAGCTCGCGCGGTTGGAAGGGGACGAGATAGCGGGGGGTGAGGAGGGTCATGGGCAAAAAACTGACGAGAGCCTAACAATCAGGGAGCGGGCGCGAGGTTGCCAAGCCAACGAATGTTATTCTTCCACGGCGTCGTTGCGATACTGTTGCACAGCCGCTCGTCGGCCGTCAGCATCTGACCTCTGATTTTGACCGCCAGGGCCAAGTACAAACAATCATAGACGGTCCGCTGCGTATGTACCGCCAGGTCGAACGCGACTGACAGCAGCGGGAGTTCGTCGTGCCGCGCCACCGGAAGTGCAGGGAGTTCAGTCAGGATCAGGTTGCACTCCGGACTAGTCAGCTCAGCACGTCTCATTTTTTTCCACAAGATGTTCGCAATTTCCAGGTCAAAAAAGCGGGCAAGCGTATGCAACCCAAATGCGCCAGAGCGAAACGAGCGGGCTTCGGCCGAGTAAGCTTCTGGAACGAACCACTTGAGGCCCACGCTGGAATCGACAACGACCACGCTCATCGGTCGCGGTCCTCGCGGACCAGGTCCGTGGAGTCACTGAACGAACGCCCCGAACCTCCTAGTTTCTCATGAATGGCATCGACCTGCTCCCAATCCTGCGCGCGGCTGCCCTGCAGCGCGTCGCGCAAGATGGCAGCAGCTTCTTCTTCCGGACTTCTCCGATGATGGGCCGCGCGCACCTGAAGTTCTTGCAATAAACCGTCGGTGACATTGGTTAAAACAAGTGCCGCCATCGAATAGTCTCCACGCTTGGACAATGCCACCTTAGACCGGGCCTTTTGAAAACTCACTTTCCCGAACGTGCCGCTCCTTTGCGGAACGAGTCGAAGAGGTCGCGATATTGTGCGGGGGGAGCGGTGCGGTTGCCGCTATCGCGCAAGTCGCGCTGTTGGTCGCTAGCCGCACCGCCGGCCCGCTTGCGATTGGCGGGGTCGCGCAGGCCGAGACTTCGCAGGGCCTCGTCGAGCTCGCGTTTGCCATCGGGAGATTTATCGGCCGATTCCTTCAGTCCCTCCCAGCGGCGGAGGAATTCTTGCAGGTCTTCCTTCGTCCAGCCGAGCTTGTCGAGTAGTTCCGGATCGGGCTCGTGGGCCTGATCCTTGAGCCGCTGTAGGACGAGGTCGGTGGCGCGGCGGGAATACTCGAGATTGGCGGCGTCACCTTCGGGCACTTCCGCGACCGGGCCGCCGCTGGCGGGCGCGCGGTTGCCATCGCCACCGCCGTTGATCGGCGGGCCCCCTTGGCCGGGGCCTTTCGTCGATTCGCCGTCCCCCTTGGGCTTGGTCCCGGCTTTTGCCTCTCCGCCGGCACCGGGAGCATCGCCCGACTGGGCGGTTTCTGCGGGCTTCGGCGGGTTCGCTTCGCGACCGGGCTCAGCGCCAGCTTTGGGGGGAGTACCCTCGTTCCCACTGCGGCTGTTGGTGCCATTGCCGGGCTGATTGCCGCTTTGGCCCGTTTGGCCGGCAGCTTGCGGGCCGGTGCCGGCCTGGTTGCCGGTTTCGCCGGAGCCGGTTTCGTTCGCCTTGCCGGCACCTTGATCGGCCGCACTTTTGCCGCCGGCGCTGTCATTGCCTTCTTGACCGCCCGGCTGGCCGGCACCCTGCTTGCCGCCGCCGCTTTGATCGCCCGACTGGCCACCTTGCGAATCGGATTGCTTCTTGCTGCCGCTGGGTGGGCTGGGTTCGCCCGGCTGGGCATTTGCGTTACTCGGTTGCTGCGACTTGGGGGTATCGCGATTGGCCTCTTGTCCCTGGCCGGAGCCGGATTTGTCGGGACTCTTGCTGCCGGCCCCCGGGTCGCCGTTTTGACCCGCGCCGGGAGCGCGCTGCTCGGCTTGGCTGGGCGGCGACCTTTGACCGGTCTGCGTGGGATCGGCACCCTGCGGAGCGCCGCCGGCATTGCCGCCGCTGGGCTGAGTCGAGGGATTGGCACCTTGCCGGTCGCCGGGGAGTTTGTCTTGAGGAGTGGCTTGCGGATTCGTTGTGTTGTCTTGCGAAGGAGCGGACTCCCCGGGCTTAGGAATCGAGCCGGGCTCGGGCTTTTCGGATGGAGTGTTTTGAGAGGGAGAGCCCGCGCCGGAGGACTGGGCAGGGTCTCCCTTGCTGACGCTGCGGGTTGGTGCGCCGGGGTTATCGCCCGGATTTTTGTCGGGTTGTTGCGGAGATCCAGCGCTGGGGCTGGGGGCTCTTGATCCGTCGGCGCTGCCGGGCTGGCTGGGGGGATTTTGGTCATCGCTCCGCTGGCCCGCGGCCGAGCCGGTGTTTTCTTTCACGCTTTGGATCGGTGCCGAGTTTCCTGGTTCGGCAGGCTTGGCTTGCGATTTGTCGTTGGTACTCCCTCCTGGCGACTGAGAACGATTGCCTTGGCCCGGCTGGCCGCTTCCCTCCTGGCCTTGCTCCTTTTGGATTTGTTTGACGAGCTCTTCGACGAGTTGCCCCTCATGGGCTTTCGCGTGGGGCTGGCCGGAGGCGCTGCCGCTGGGCTGGCCCGAGGCATCGGCATTGGCATCCCCTTGCTGGCCAGCGGGCTGCGCGCTGTTGCCGCTGGGCTGGCCGGTGGCGCCGCCAGGAGTGCCGGGAGCGGGTTGGCCATCTTCCTGCATCGGCGAATTCCCCTGGGGAGTGCCGCCGCTTTGGCTACCGGCCGCGCCCCCTTGCGAGGCCGCTCCTGACCCTTGATTGCCGCCGCCGCTGGAATCTTGAGGCTGACCGCTCGCGCCGGGCATGGGAGACTGACTTTGGCCGGATTGCCCGCCGGGCTGCGACTTATCGGGCTGGCCGGTCTGCTCCGATTTATCGGAATTGCCGTTGTTGCCGTCGCCACTTTTCGATTGCCCGCCGCTGCCGTTTTTCTGCGACTGGCCATCGGCGCTTTCGTTGGGCCCCTCCGGTGGCTTCTGACCGGAGGCCGATTTTTGCTGGCCGGAGTTGCCTTGCTCGCCAGTCTTGCCTTGCTCGCCAGTCTTGCCCTGCTGGCCCGCTTGCGGCTGACCATTGTCCCCTTGGTTACCGGTCTTGGGCTGATTTGGCTCGACGGGATTCTCCCCTGCGGCGGGCATCGGCTCGCCGGGGCCACCAGCCGAAGGAGCGCCCGCCTTCACGGGCGCGACCACTACGAGCACATACTCGGCAGTCTTGGCGACGTTGGCTTCGGGCCGACCCGTCTGTGGACTAACTCGATTATCCTCGGCGACCGCCACGAACATCAGCTCGTCTCCCACCGCCAGCTTGTGCGCCGCAGGAAGAAATTCGTGCGTCACCGTCGCTTGCGGCGGCTGACCCGACTTGGAATCGAGGAGCTCGATGACCAGCGGCCGATTGCTCGCCAGCTTGCCTTGGAGCGCGAGGCGCGACAGGCCAAAATCGGGATCGACGCCGCGAATTTCTAGCGTTGTCGCCCCATCAAGCGGCACTTCGCTCCGCGCCTTCTGCGGAGAAAGAACCTGCGCCTCCGGCGGCAGATCGCGCACGACCTCGATCTTGTGCAAGATCGGTTGCTCGCTGCGCTGACCACGCTCCGTGAGGAACCGCACCTGATAGCTTGAGTGCCACGGAGTTTGCCGGTCGGCCTTCAGCTGGAGGACAATGGTTCCCTTGGCCCGCGTCCCCTCGACCGCCAGCGGAATCAGCTCCGGCGGAGCGCCCTTCACGCCGGGATCGAATTCCAGATAGGCCGACTGAATCGGCCGATTGGCGACAGCGTGGATCGTGACCCGCGTCCCTTCCAGGGCGAGGATGTCCCCTTGCTGCGCGATCGTTTGCGGGGCCTTTTTGGTGTAGGCGGGGAACTGGTATTCGAGCTTTTCGACGATGATCGTCGGGGCCGCCACCACGGCCAGCTTATAGCGCGGCGACTCGGCATCGCCAGCGATGATTTTGTAGCTCAGGTCTTGTTGCATGCCGGTGGCGGTGCCGACGTGCAGATTGGCCCGCTCGCCCGCCTGGGGCAACGCGAGACTGCCCGAAGGCGGCAACTGGCATTCGTACCGCAGGCCGCCGGCCGCGTGAATCATCGGCACGGGGCGATCAATCGTTTGGCCATCGGCCGTGCTGAAAACCAGCGTAACCGGATCTCCATCGGCCAGCCCAGCGACATTCGCCGAGATGCCCACGATTTGGCCGTGAAAGACCTCGGCATCGCCGGGGAGAACGTCGCCGATGAGCACGCGCGACGGGCGGGCGATGTCGGCCCAAGGCAGCACCACGCGGGCAATCGTTTGGAACGGATCCTTGGGGGAGAGGATTTTGTAGGCCGCGAAGACCGCCATCACGCCGCACAGCACATAGCCTGCGCGAATGAGCCGGCCGCGGTCGATGACATTTTCGATTGGCACCCCCGCGATGTCGGCGGCGGCCCGCGCCTCGACCGCCTCGAAGACGACCTCGCGCACTCCCCGGCGGTCTTGCCGGAGCAGCAGAAAATTGACGAGGCTGTTCTTGAGCGTCGGCGTCGCCTCTTCGATCGTTCGGGCGGCATAGGTGGGGTTGATCGCTTTCGCCAAGAGCGGCCAGACCTGCCGTGCGAGAAAGGCAATGGTTCCGCCGACGAGCATGGCGAGCGCGAGCAGACGACCGAACCAGCCGAGGGGGAGAATCCAGTGATCGACGACCGCGGCCACCAGCAAGAATGACAACATACCCACGCCGAGCAGCGCGAGGCTGGCGGCCAGATCGACCAATCGCACCTGGAAGCTGGTCCGCGCCAGTTGCCGCTGAATCGTCCGCTCGTGGCTGATGTGGTCGTCCGTCGCCACGGGAGGCGGCAGGACAGCGGAATTGGAAAGGGAAGACATCGATCGATTCGCCTCGGATTGCTCTCGGCGCGGAACAACACCCGCGCGCACCCCTGCTCCCTAAGTATAGACGACCTGGCCAGGCAAATCGCTCTCGCCGGTCAAAACCAACTGGGAACGGCCAGCCGCACCCCCCATAGCAGGGCGGCGGCATAAACCGAACCGAGCAGGTCGTCGGCCAGCACCCCCCAGCCCCGTGGCAAATGCTCTAACTGCTTGGCGGGCGGGACTTTAACGATGTCAATCACCCGCGTCACCGGAAAGGCCCACAAGGTCGTCAGAACCGGCTGGCCAGGCAAATGCCACAGCAACACCGTCAGCAAAAAGCCCGCCACCTCGTCGGTCACGAAGACTTGGCTGTCCTTCCGCTGATAGTACTTCTCGGCCCACCCCCCCAGGGCGACGGTGATCCAGCACCACGCCAGCAAGTTAACCGCGATGCCTAGCGTCTGTCGCGGCTCGTCGGGCATGACGAAGGCCAGCGGGATGTAGATCGCCGGGCCGAGCAGCGCCCCGCAGGTGCCCGGCATGATCGGCGAATAGCCGAGGCCGAAGCAACTGGCGAGGATCGGCAGGAAGCGGGAGGAGTTGACCTTGGTTGTTGGTCCGTTGTCAGTTGTCATTCATCCTCGTTACCAAGCTCCGCTTGGTAACGCAAGTCGGCGAAGCTCCGCTTCGTGATCTGCGCGCGAGGCGGGATCACCAGCAGGACCGGGAAGCGGAGCTTCCTGACGTGGGTTCCCAAGCGGTAGCTTGGGAACCAGATTACACGGCAGGCGGGACGCCTGCCCCACGAGTTAGCCGAACACTTCCTTCACCACTTCGCCTCCATCGACGATCTTGATCGGCCGGCCGATGCTGCTCATGTTCTCTTTGGTCGGATCGATGCTCAGGGCGTGGCACAGGGTTTGGAAGAAGTCGGTCACGCCGACGGGGCGGTCCTTCACGTTCTCGCCGCCGGCATCGGTGACGCCGATCACCTGGCCACCCTTCACGCCGCCGCCGGCCAGGGCGGCGCTGAAGGCCCGCGGATAGTGGTCGCGGCCGCTATTGGGATTGATCCGCGGCGTGCGGCCGAATTCGCCAGTCCACACCACTAGCGTGCTATCGAGCATCCCGCGATCCTTCAGATCGGCGAGCAGCGCGGCGAAGGGCTGATCGAGCTGGCCGCAGAGCGTGCGCGTGCGGTTGAAGTTGTCCTGGTGCGTGTCCCAGTTGCCGAGCGTCACCTCGACGAACGTCACCCCGTGCTCGATCAAGCGGCGGGCGAGCAGGCAGCCTTGGCCGAACTGGCCGCTGCCGTAGGCATCGCGCGTCTTTTGGTTTTCCTTGCTGATGTCGAACCCGGCCATTTGCGGGCTGAGCACCAGTTTGGAGGCTTGCTCGTACACCTTGCGATGATCGGCCACTTCCTGCTTGCCGCCGAGGTTGACATAGTCCGCCTCCAGCCGGCCCAAAAGGCCGAGGCGGCGCTGATAGCGGTCGGACGTCGTCGTGAGCGAGGTGTTCTCGGGCGGGCGGCCGGCGGCTTGCATCACGAGCGGGTCGTAATCGACGCCGAGCAGCCCCGCGCCGGTGGTAAACGGATTGGCCCCGATCCGCACGAAGCTCGGCAGATCGCTAGCAGGGTTGCCAAGTTCTTTGGCGGCGATGGAGCCGAACGTCGGATACTTCACCGTCGCCGTCGGCAGATAGCCGGTGTGCATCAGGAAGGTGGCCCGCGGATGCTGCCCCTCTTTGCCGGTCATCGAGCGGATGAGGCACAGGTCGTTCATCATGCCGGCCGTCTTCGGCAGGTTCTCCGCGATTTTGATGCCGCTGGTCGCCGTGTCGATCGATTTCGTTTCGCCCCCGTTGGCGTGTCCCGGCTTGGGATCGAACGTTTCGAACTGGCTCGGCGCGCCTTGCATCCAGAGCAAAATGCAGGCTTTGCCTTGCTTGCGCAGGTCGGCCGCGCTCGCCGTGATGGCATCGTGCCAGCCCAGCGCGCCGCTCGCCAGGGCCGCGGCGGGCAGCACCTTGAGGAAGTCGCGACGGTGGACCGCACCGCGACGGATTTGGACGCTGGATTGGAGGTGGACGTTCATGGTGGGCTCCTATCGTGGGGCGGGCGACTCGCCTGCCGTGAACTCTTCGCCTCTGGGGAACGAGTTTCTTGGCAGGCGGGACGCCTGCCCCACGGCCTACGAACGATGCAAAAACTCCGTTGAATTGACAAGCGACCAGAGCAAATCCTCAAAGGCTTCAGTCCGGTTGCCTATCTCTTTGACATACTGCAAGGCGGTGGTGCGCTCGCTCTGGCTCGGCTCGCGGCCGAGAGTTTTCAAGTACAGCTCCAGCACAACGCCGTCGTCCTCTTTAATGCGCGAAAGCAAGCGGCCGAGCATCGTGTTTCCCTGGCCGCGAATGGCCCCGTTCACCGTAGGGGAATTCATCAGTGCCAGGGCCTGCGGAATCGACATGCCGATTTCGTCGCGGCGCTGGCTAGGGTCGTAGCCGAAGGCAAAAGCAAATTGCTGGCGAGGACCGGCGGCGAACCGCGCCAAGCCCGCGTACATGCCCCCCATTTGCGGCGGCTCGGTGGCATCGAGCACGTGGAGCAGATTGTCGAAGAGTTGATCGGCCCGCAGGCGCTGCGAAACATTGTGCTGCATTGGGGGCTCTTCGGGGCCGCGCCGCGGGCCGCTGGGGAGTTGATACATTTCGGTCGCCACAATCGCGCGGAACAGCCATTTCATGTCGTATCCGCTCTCGGCGAATTGCCCGGCGAGATAGTCGAGCGTGGCCGGCGCAGTGCATTCGCGGTCGGGCCCCATATCGTCCACCGGCTCATAAAAGCCTTCGCCCGTCAATTCCGACCAGAGACGATTGACCAGGGCCTTGGCGAAATAGGGGTTGTTCTTCTCCGTTGTCCACTTCGCCAGGCTGCCGCGGCGGTCGGCGTCCTTGGTGCCGGTCGAGAGCTTATCACCCGTGGCGAAAAACACGGGCTCCATCAGCTTGCCGCGCGATTGCGGGTCTTTCGGATCGCTCATGTAATGCTCGGGGGTGCCGCGAAAGCGCTGGTTCATCGGGCCGCGAAAGCCAAACGCCGCGGCGTCGGTCGCGACGACCTCGATCGCCCGCCGCTCCGGCGTGAGGATGATCCGGCTGGCGACGCGCGGAAAGAACGCGGCCAGCTCGTGAAACTGCTCGCGCTTCCAGCGGTCGGTGGGATGATCGTGGCACTGGGCACATTGAATTTGCACGCCGAGGAAAATGCGGCTGATCTCGGCGACGACCTCTTCGGGCTGCCCTTGCTGGGCGACGATCAGCCCGCACGCGCCGTTTTGCGTGGCGTCGCCGGTGGCGGTGATCATGTCGGTGGCAATCTGGCTCCAAGGCTTGTTCTCGTTCAGGCTGGTCGCGAGGTACTCCTCGAGCGGGCCGGCGACGATTTGCGATCGTTCCTCGGTTTTGCGATACATGATCACGTCGCGCCAGTAGCGAGCCCAGTTCTTGCCAAACTCCTCGCTGGCTAAGAGCCGCTCGACCGCTTTCGCCCGCTTATCGCTGGCCGGATCAAACACGAACGCGGTGATTTCCTGCGGCGTCGGATTCCGGCCGACAAGATCAAGGCTGATCCGCCGCAGGTAGATTTCATCCCCCACTTTGCCGGGCGACACTTTGGCCGCATTGGCGAACGGAATTTCGGCCCGCAGCGCCTGGTCGGTCTGTACCGCCACTTGTGCCGGGTCCGAAGCACCCCACGCTGCCGCCCCCCCGACAACCACGATTGCTGCCACCCTCATCAGGGTGAGCGCCGCTCGCGCCGGGACGCCAATACTTATATTTCCGCTCATCGCCGCTGCTCCTGCTATCGATCGACGCAAGTCGTTATCGGATAGTCGGTTACAAATAAATTCAGCCCGCCACCGTGGCTCTCAACTTATGGCTTCCATCGGTCCGCGCACTCGATAACTACCGGTCGCCTCTTACCCCATTACTAACCCTGGTCCGGCCCCCCGGTTTCGGCAAACCGCACGGGAAAATTCCGCTCACGCCAGCGTCGGTCGCCCGCTAGTGCGTGCCGCCGCACAGGTCCAATGACGCGCGTTCAGTTATAAATAATTGTACACTACAACATCTCTTCTGTCAACCCCCTCGGGGCGGATTTTTCAGTTGCCACTGTTCGTCGAAAAATCCCGCGTCGTGAATCTTCCCCGGCGCCAGCCCATCCGGCGGCTGCGACAAATCGATTATCGCCCAATCCGGCAGCTTGGGATTTTGCAGTGAGTTCGTCCGGTCATGCCCCTCGCGAAAAGTCAGGCCGGAGTTGAGGACGACATAGGACCGCGATGAACCGGGATACGGATAGATGGCCGCGGGCACAAATTGATTGCCGTCGAATTGCTTGCCGCCAAAGGTCCACTTGCCGTCCGTGTGCTTAATCGGCAGCTGCTCGTTCAATTCGCGCCAGACGCGGTTGGATTGCGGGTCGCCCCACAAGATGAGATGCGGTCCGAAATACACCGGACCCGACGTATACCTGGTCGAATCGAAATCCACATCGCGGACTTCCGGCAGATCGCCCCGCATGAGCGCTCGCCACCGCTGTCGCAAGTGAGCCAGCTCAAACTCCATCCACTGCTGGAACTTGGGATTCTGCGATTTGCCGGACGGTGTCACCACGACGAACCACTCCGTGAAGGCATCGTCAATGGGTCCGTGACGCTCGGCACTCTTCCGCAAGTCGGTTCGCGGATGCCTGCCGGGCTGCCATTTTCCCTCTTGAAAGATCAAATAGGGGTCGCTTGCGCGCCGTCCTTGTGGATCGCCGAGCGTTACACTCTGTCCGTCAATTTCGACCAGCGCGGCCTGCATCTTTTCCCACGGCGAAAGGCCCAGCGCGGTCACATTCTTCGTCGCGACCCGCAGCCGCCCCGGCCCAACAATCTCGGCATCGACGCGGGCATCTTTCCAGTGTTCTCCCAGGCCATCGACGGAGACCCAGCGAAACTGGTTGGTATCGAGCGTGCGGGTTTGAAACGAGACCTTCTGGGGTACCGGCTCGCGCCCCTTTGCGACAATTCCGGCCAATCGCCGCAGCAGCTCTTCCAGTGTTTTCGGCTCGTATTTGTGTTCCACCCCCGGTCCGATGAGGTGCGTCAGTTCTCGTCCTTCCGCTCGGTAAGCCTCTTCCATGACGCGGGCGGCTTGAATTTGCTTGTCCTTCTCGCCGCTGTAAGCGATCACCTCCAGATTGAACAGGTTCCGCACGTAGCACGGCACGTCGTACTGGCCCCACAAAGTCTGCTCGTACCACGGTGGGTACTTCTCGGGAGTCAGGTTCTGGTAGCGGGCGGTTTCCGCAAAGCCGGCGCCCGGCGACACCGCCACCCAAGTGCCGTCTGAATGCGCCCCCAGATTCCAGGCCCCAGCCCCGCCCATTGAGAAACCAATCAGCACCACTCGCGCATCGTCGATGGCATAGCTCCCCTTCGCGCTCACTAGCGCTTCATAGACATCGGCTCCGCCGGCCCCTTTGTAGCCGACGCACTGGCGACCGAAAGCGTGCAGTACAATCGCGCCTGGCGGAGCAATTTGCCCTGCTTTCGTCGCCCGCTCGCTCAGGAAGTGCAAATCGGTCGCTTTGTCGCCGCGGCCATGCAGCCAGACATACAGTGGGCTGGGCTTGGAGAAGTCGTGGTTGGCGGTAATCACCAGTCCGTACGGCTGCGCCGAACCGTCGATCGACGAACGATAGCCGCGTACCACCAGCCCCGTAGCTTTGGTCCACGGGGAATCACCTTTCTCCAAAGCATCCAGCCGCTTGTTCGCTTCGTCGAAGGCCCAGTCGGCCTTGTCGAAATCCTTGGGAACATAGAACTCGCGATGCAGCAGGGCGAACTCCACCCCCTTGGTGAAAACTTCCACGTCGGCTGCCAGCGGATGCTCGCGCAACACTTCCAGCCGCTTCTTCGTCGCCGCCAGCTTCCCTTCCAAGCGCATCCGCACATCCGCCGGAATCTCGAGCCCCACCGGGGGCAGAACAAGGTGAATCGGGGGAATCTCCGCTGCGGCTGGAAAGGCCAGAACTAGCAGCGCGATTAGAGAGGTGAGCGACAGCAGCGTACGGGGCATGGGGGGATCCGGGGAGAAAGGCGATGCACTGGGCCAAAACCACCCGCGAATATAGCGCGCCAGCCGATCAACCTCCATCGCCGGTGGGCTGGGCGATCAAATCCGCTGCGATTTTCCGCAGTTTGCCTGCTTGTCAACCGCGGCGCTGTAATTTTTGGCGAAATTGGCTAGAATTCCGGCTTCGCCGCTGGGGTTCTCATTTCCTCTTCATCTGGTCCTCTGATGCTTCTCCCTCTCCCTGTTCGTCGCCGCGCGCGCCGCGGCTTTACGCTTGTCGAGCTCTTGGTTGTCATTGCCATTATTGGCGTGCTCGTCGCGCTCCTCTTGCCGGCCGTGCAATCGGCACGCGAGGCGGCCCGCCGCACCCAGTGCGCCAACAAGCTGAAGCAGTTTGGCTTGGCCCTGCAAAACTTCCACGACACCCATCACAACTTTCCGCCGGGCATGGTCGATGACAACGGCGATGCGATGGGCTGGAGCGTTTGCATCCTGCCGTATCTCGAGCAGAAGCCCCTCGCTGACCAGATCGACCAGGTCTTTGCCCAAGCGCCTCCCGCCGGCACCAATCCCCCGGCCACGATGCTCCGCCAGCGCTGGCTCGGCCATCCGAACGTCGATAGCTGGACCACCTGGCCCCCCGAGCCGGGCCAGCCTTGGAACCTCGACTGCCCACAAATGCAGCCCCTGCTGAAAATATCGCTGCCGCAATATCTGTGCCCCAGCAACCCGATTCCCAAGTTCGATAACGATGGCCTGGGGGTTTCGCACTATGTCGGCAACATGGGGAACGAAGTGGTCGCCATGTCCACCTTTGCGTGCGGAACGCCGGCCGCCACCGTGCAAAACGGCGTCCTCATCAACGACGCCAACAACGTCAATACCCAGCCAACGCGCCTCGCCGACATGATCGACGGCACCAGCAGCACGCTGATGGTCGGCGAAATCGGCAAAAGCCAGAATGTTTCGCCGTCGAAAATCAACGGGGGCATGTTGCCCCTTTGGGCCGGCGGCAACAACGACGGGGGCTGCGATCGACTGGGGGGCCACCTGCGGTTGGTCGATGTGAATCCGTATCTCAACAGCCGCCCGCAAGGGACCGGCAATCCCGACTATTCCGACTACTCGTTTGGCAGCTACCATCCCGGCGGTGCTCAGTTCGTCTTGGTGGATGGCTCGGTCCGCTTTCTCCCCAACACGATCAACACCACGCTCTACCGCCAACTCGGTGCCCGCAACGACGGCAGCTCCGCTCAAGCCCCCTGATTCCGCGAGCCCGCCGCGCCAGCGAGGATCCTCCTTGCCACACCAACCCGCCGCATCAGCAAGGGAATCATTCCGCTTCCCAATCCCCTGATTGCCGCGTCTTTCCACCAGCCCCGCGCCCTGATTTCACCAACCGAGGCCACATGACCTTTCACGGCCAACTACTGGCGATTGCCATCGCCCGCGAGGCGAAGGGGCCGATGGAGAATGTTTCTTCGGCCGAGGTGGTCGCCGGGGAGGGGATCGTCGGCGATCGGTACGGCGCGGGGATCGGTGCGGCTCAATTCAAAGGCCGCCGCAAGCCCGAAAACGAAGTGACGTTGATCGCCCGCGAGGCCATCGACGCGGCCAACCACGAGCACGCCCTGGCGATTGAACACCTCGAAACCCGCCGCAACCTGCTCGTAGAGGGGGTGCCGCTGAACGACCTGGTCGGCAAGACGTTTCGCGTCGGCACCGTGGTGTTGAAAGGGCTGGAACTGTGCGAGCCGTGTGGCTACCTCGAAAAGCGGACCTATACCGGCATCAAGGTCGCGCTCAAGCATCGCGGCGGCCTGCGCTGCTGCGTGCTGACGGGGGGGAAGCTGGCGGTGGGAGATGGGGTGGAGCAGTTCGGGACGCAGCCGGCCCAAATCGCCCGGTAGCAAGACTTTTGGCGGATTCGGTTTACAACCCCCGCGTGCTGGCTATACTCGTCAGCTTGCTTTGTCGTGCATCCGGCGGTCGCATCAACCTCTCCTTCCATTTATGAACAATCGTTTCACGCTCCTCGTGGCCAGTTTCATGACCCTGATTGCCGCGGGGGTCGGCTTCGCGATCCGCGGCGGCATCTTAGGAGACTGGGGGGCGCAGTTCGGCTTTACGAAGTCGGAACTCGGCGGCATCACGGGCGGCGGCCTCGTCGGATTCGGCGTGGTCATTCTTTTTTGTAGCTTGGTCGTGGACCGCGTGGGGTACAAGCCGCTGCTGATTTTGGCGTTCGTGCTGCATGTCTTGTCGGCGGTACTGACCCTCGCCGCCACGCCGATTTACAACGCCCTGGGCAAAGACGCCTGTTACCAATGTCTCTATTGGGGCATGTTCTTGTTCTCGGTGGCCAATGGCGTGTGCGAGTCGGTCATCAATCCGCTCATTGCCACGGTGTACTCGAAGGAGAAGACGCACTATCTCAACATCCTGCACGCGGGCTGGCCAGGTGGGCTGATTCTCGGCGGCGTGTTCGCTTATCTCTTCTGCGGCGGCGACGCGACCATCACCCATCTCCGCTGGGAAGTTCCGATGGCGATGTTTCTGGTGCCCACGGTGATTTATGGACTGATCGTGCTCAAAGAGCCCTTCCCGGTTTCCGAGGCGAGCGCGGCAGGCGTTTCGTTCGGACAGATGCTCAGCTGCTTCGCTTCGCCCGTGCTGCTGCTGTTGCTTCTGCTGCACGCCATGATCGGCTACGTCGAGCTCGGCACCGATAGCTGGATTACGAACATCATGAACAACGTGGTTGGCAACTACGCCATTTTGCTCTTCATTTACACCTCCAGCCTGATGTTCATCCTGCGGTTCTTCGCGGGACCGATTGTCGAGCGCGTCAATCCGGTGGGCTTGCTGCTTGGAAGTTCAATTCTGGGCTGTATAGGTTTGTTTTGGCTGGGCAGCGCGGCGGGCATCTCGGTGCTCATCGCGGGAACGGTGTATGCCCTCGGCAAAACATTCCTGTGGCCGACGATTCTCGGCGTCGTGGGGGAACGCTTTCCCAAGGGGGGCGCGCTGGTGATGGGCGCAATGGGAGGTATCGGCATGTTGTCGGCCGGTCTCTTGGGGGGACCGGTCATCGGCTACAAGCAAGATTTCTTCGCCTCGCGACAACTCAATGCCGAGGCGCCTGAGGTCGCCGCGCGTTTTGAGGTAGCCCAGGCTTCGGGCATTTCGTATCTGCCGTTCCTGCCGGCCATTCGCGGTCTAGACGGGGCGAAGGTAGCGCTGCTGACCGAAAAGGACGGCGAGGCCGATCTCAACAAGCGCATCGCGAACCTGGAGAAGGAAGGGAAGTCGCTCAGCGACGACAAAAACCTGGCGACCCTTTCCGCCTGGTGGGAGGCGGCCCGGCCGCACGCTGCCGAAGACAAGCCGCTGATCACTGCGGCTCGGCTCTATGGCGGACGCATGGCCCTCAAGTGGACGGCGCTCGTGCCGTTCTCGATGGCCATCGGCTTTGGCATCCTGTTCGTCTATTTCCAATTGACGGGCGGCTATCAGGCCATCGACCTTCGCGGCCATCACCCCAAGGGAGAAGAGTTCACGGGGGGCGTTGCCGGTCCAGCCGAGTACTAGCGCGCAACGCGCGCCGAGCCCAAGCATGCACCCGCTTTGGGGATGCCTCCTTGCATCACTATCGTGAGCCGCTCGCGGCACTACAGAACCGCGATGTCGGTGTGGTTGTTGTCTGCCCGTTCAGGACAGCCAATTCCTGATGGACACTGCCCGCTCGATAGGGCTAGACTATCCCACCCAGGAATAGTCCCATGCCGGTCTCGCTCACGCAATTCGCGGATCAGGTTGTCAGCCTGGAATTGCTGTCGGCCGACGAACTACGGGCGCTCCTGTCCAACCTCCCCGCCGAGCAGGGTTTCAAGGATGCCGAAGCCTTGGCCCTTTATCTGGTGGGGCAAAACAAGCTCACCACGTTTCAGGCGCAGCAAATTCTCAAGGGTAAAGGGCCGAACCTGCTGCTGGGCAGTTACCTCCTCCTCCAAAAGCTCGGCGAAGGTGGGATGGGGGTGGTGTTCAAGGCGCAGCATCGGCGGATGCAGCGGCTGGTGGCGCTCAAGGTGATGGGTGCCGATTGCTTGGGCGATAGAGACGCGATCAAGCGCTTTCAGCGCGAGGTGCAGGCGGTCGCCCGGCTGAGTCATCCGAACGTCGTGACCGCGCACGACGCCGGCGAATCGCGGGGCACGCACTTCCTGGTGATGGAGTTTGTTTCTGGATCGGACATGGATTCGCTCGTGCGGCGCGGCGGTCCGCTTTCGGCCGAGCAGGCTCTCGGCTACGTCCTGCAGGCGGCCCGCGGGCTAGAGTATGCCCACGGCCAAGGGATTGTGCATCGCGACATCAAGCCCGCGAATCTGCTGCTGAGCGACCACGGGACCATCAAGGTACTCGACCTGGGCCTGGCCCGCGTCGGCAAGGCGGGAGACGAATTCGCCACGCGCACCGATTTGACGGGCGCGGGCCAAATCATGGGGACGATCGATTTCATGGCCCCTGAGCAGGCCCTGAATGCGAAATACGCCGACCACCGGGCCGACATCTATTCGCTCGGCGCAACACTCTGGTTCTTCCTTACCGGCCAAGTGATGTATGCCGGCGAGACGATCCTCGAAAAGCTGCTGGCGCAGCGCTCGGAGCCGATTCCGTCACTGGCCAAGCACATGGCGGGCTCGGCGGGCCAAGAGACAAAGCAACTGGACGCACTCCTGAAAAAGATGGTCGCAAAATTGGCGGTCAATCGCTTCCAGTCGATGACGGAGCTGATTGCCGATTTGGAAGAGGTTCGCATTTCGTGCGCTGCCGCCGCCGCAGTCGGCGTTGGCCCGTCGGGGAGCGGCCAATCTGGACCCTCGCTCGCGGCACCGTCGTTGGCGTTTGCCTCAGGTGCCTCGGCCGGCGCTAAATACCATCTCGCCCGGTCCATCGGCGAAATGGCAACCGAGGTTGGTGGCGTCTCTCCACTCGCGGCTCAAATCGGGGGCGAAATCGCTCGCCAAGAGACGATTCGCTGCGCGCCAGCGCCCGATACGATGGCGATCGAGGTTCCCAGACCGGTCGTCAAACGCCCCACGATTAAAGTCAATTGGGGCGCGGTCTCGGCATCGGCGGGGGCGGTTTTGTTCGTGATCCTGGCCGGATTCTGGATCTGGCAACAACAGTTCGCCGATCGACCGTTGGCCAAGGTGCCCGACAACGAGGAGGTGGTTCCTGAGCAGCCCGAGGGCAATCCAACATCGCCCATGACTCCCGGAACGAGCCCGGAGCCGGCGTCCGAGCCAACTCCCGGGCCGCCCGTTCCATCCGAGCCTGGCCCCGTTCCTTCTCCAGCCAAACCCGAGGTGCCGAGCGAAACCGGCAATCGGTCAACCCCGCCAGTACCCCCGCCGATGGCGGCAACGGCCGAAGAGCGGGCTGACTGGCAAGCGATGTTTGAAGCTCTTACGCCGCAAGTCGAGCAGGCGCGACTCAAGCTGGAGCAATGCGACAAGGAACTCCAAGATCACCGCGGCGCACTGGCAACCAAAAAAGCCGACAAAAGTGCGCGCGAGCTGGAACTGGCCCGCGAAAAGCAGAAGTTGACCGTCCTCCAACAAGCCTTCATGGTGACGACTAGCGAGCTTAAGGAATTTCTGGCTCGCGAACTCAACGCCAGACTGTACGAGGTCGCCATGCACCACCATGCCAGCCAGGCGGGAAAATTGCAATTCTTCGATCCGATCCGGCGAAATACCAAGTCGCTCGACGAGGCGATTCCCCGCGCCGCATCGGCTGCCGCAACCGAGGCTGCGCTCAGCAAGGAGCTGGAGCAGCGCACCGAATGGTACGAGGACAAGCAATTCACGGTGCCGGGGGAGCTAACCCCCACGCCGCTGTATCCCGAGGTTCTCAAGCTGCTCAAGAATGAAATCGATTGCCTCGCCACGGCGCTCAAGGATTTGCGGGTACGGGATTCGCGCGTGAGGGGCCATGAAACCTCAATCGCCAACATGACCACGGAAATTCGCGCGCTTCAGGCAGCCCTAACCGCGGCCGAGGCCGAATTGCCAAAG
The DNA here is from genome assembly GCA_033762315.1 of Pirellulaceae bacterium. GTDB lineage: Bacteria > Planctomycetota > Planctomycetia > Pirellulales > Pirellulaceae > CAYLLN01. Next base: position 2,939 of record JANRLS010000207.1, on the reverse strand, counting down.
CTGCAGGATGCCGTGGACGCCGCTGCCAAACGGCGAATTCCCCTCAACATGGAATATCAGACGCTGGTCAGCGAATCGAACAAACTTCGCGCTCAATTGGACGAGTTTACGACCAAGCCGGTGCCTTGAGCCGAGCGGCCGGTCTTCCATTCGCTAACCGCATTGGTTGGCGCATCGTCCCGCTTTAATCACGCCCCCCTGCATCACGGCGATGAACCGCTCGCGGTGCTGGAGCAGGGCGATGCCGGCGAGGACGTCCCCATCAACGACGAGAATGTCGGCCAGCTTGCCGGGTTCTAGCGTGCCGAGGTCGTGGCCGCGCCCCATGATCTCGGCGCCGGTCTTGGTGGCGCACATGATCGTCTCCAGCGGGCTGAAGCCGACAAACTTGACGAAAAACTCCAGTTCCTTCGCGTAGTCGCCGTGCGGGTTCCAGGCAAAGCCGTAGTCGCCCCCCATCCCCAGCCGGCCGCCGGCCCGCAGGATGCGGCGGGCACTTTCGGCACCGCCTTCGAGCGTTTCTTGGTGCCCCGCGATGACGCGAGCCGACATGCCGAATTGCGGCCCGAATTCGATGCTCGCCTGCTCGAAGTAGAGGGCGGGAACGCACGGCACATCGCGGGCCAGGAGCAGGTCGAGCGCTTCGTCGTCCATGAAGGTGCCGTGCTCGATGGCGTCGTAACCGGCCCGCAGGGCGTTCTTGATTCCCTCGGTCGCCCGGCAGTGGCCGGTCACTTTCAAGCCGTGGTTGTGAGCCGTCTGAACCACCGCATGCATTTCGTCAAACGTCATGCACAGGGTGTGGTGGTCATTCGCGTCGGGAGCGGCAGCGTCGCCGGTGGGATAGGTCTTCACCCATTCGACGCCATCCTTCACCAGCTTGCGGACCGCCGCGCGAGCTTCGTCGGGGCCATTCACCAAGAGCACCAGCCCCTCCATGCCAATCTTGCGGAAGTCGGGATTCCAATCCATCAGGCCGCCGACACCGCAGATTTCGCGCCCGCTGGCGGTCATCCGTGGGCCAGGGAGCAAGTCGCTTTCAATCGCTTTTTTCAGCCAAAAATCGATGTTGAAGAGGCTGCCGCCGCTGCGGGCCGCGGTGTAGCCGCATTCGAGCGCCAGCTTGGCGTTGGCCGCCGCGAGCAAGGTGACGTATTCGACCGGGTATTTGATGTCCAGGTCTTCGAGGGCGGCGACGTTGAAATACGTCGGATGAAAATGAGCCTCGACGAGCCCCGGCAGAATGGTCCCGCCGCGAGCGTCGATTCGCTGGGCACTCGGCGGAACCTGCGGCGCGTTAGCTGCCGGGCCGGCATAGACGATGCAGCCGTCTTGGATGACCACCGCGCCATCGGAAATCGGCGGCCTTCCGGTGCCATCGATCAAAGTGCCACCCACGACAAACGTCGTACCCGATGCGAGTTTCATAGGCGAATTGTAGGGCGAATGGCGACGCTACACCAATCCCCACTTTTTCCGCAGCCACCATTCGACCGCGAGCACGCTGGTCAGCGTCAGGAAAAAGACCCAGGCATCGAGCGCGGTGCCGGCGAGCGTCCAGCGCAGCTCGCGCACTTCGTATTCCGGCGGCTGATCGACCAGCGACTGTAATAGAGCGGGAAGTTCTTCGGCGGCGACCGCCCGGCCCCCCTCGGCTTTGGTCCAGGCGGCCAGCGAGGCCATCAGGTCGGGATCGGCCGCCGGGTTCGAGAGTTCCACGTCCCGGTCAAACACCAGAAACTCCGCGCGGGCGGTGCCGATTTGCCGGCCACCGGCCGAGGCAACCGTCTCGATGGCGTAGTCGCCGGGCGCGCGGGGCGTCACCTGCCCGGCGAAGTGGGTGCCGTCGCTGGCCAGCCGCAGCGGCTCTTGGCGGCCATCGGGATGGATCAGCCGCGTGGAGAATTGCACGTCGGTCAGCGGATCGCCGGCGGCGGTTCGCGCGCCGGCGGTGATTTGGATTTTGGTCCCTGGATTGACGCGCCGTTGGTCGAGCTTGATCCAAACATCGTTACGCTCCAAGTCGTCGCGCCGCGCCAACCACAGCACCAGTTGCCGCCAAAAGCGTTTGTGCTCGCGTTCGTGCCCATGCAAGGGCCACAAGTAGGTCGATTCGCCGGCGAACCCCGCGACCCGCCCCTGGCCAAACTCGCCACTGACGAGCAGCGGCTGGCCGGCGGAACTTTCGAGCAGCACCTTGAGGCCGGGCATGTTCGCTTTGGTGCGGAGGAACTTATTGGCCCACGCCAGCGGGGGCAAGGCCCTCCAAACCGCGGCATTCTCGGCATCGGAGGCCAGGCGGGTAATCGGATGCGACCCAGTCGGGATCATCGGCAGCGGGCCCGGCAGGAAAAACTCATCCTCGGCTTCGCGGGTGGTGAAGTTCGCCCCCTCCAGCGGATTGATCTCGATGGGAAGCACGTTGCCTAGCGGCGTGCCCAAATAGTGACCGCGGCCAAAGCTCGCCCGGCCTCCAATCATGGCCAGCCCCTTCCCTTTGCCCACGGCGGCTGCGAGCGCGGTCAAGTTGGCCGGGCCAAGGGCCTGCGCGTCGAGATCTCCGAGCAGGAAGACGTCGTATTTTCCGTCGGTCAGGTCGCGTCCCAGGTCGATGGGCCAGGAACCCTGTGTGCGGCGGTCGATGATCCGGTCGTCGAGTTCGATATCCGGCGAGGCATTCAGCGCCCGCCGCACAAACTTCTGCTCGAAGCGCTTTTCTCCATCGAGATAGAGGACCCGCAACCCCCCTTCGAGCACCGTCAAATAGGCGTCGAGCCGGTTGTTTTTGACGACCAGTTCGCCCGGCTGCGGCTCGGCGGAAAGGACGAGGCGGTATCGCCCAACCTCTTGCGGCGTGAAGGCGAACTCGACTTCCACCTGCTTGCCGTCTTCGTCGGCCCGGACGCGCTGCTTGCCGAGTAAAGTCTTTTCCCCCGCGC
>JANRLS010000206.1:0-8906 GCA_033762315.1 Pirellulaceae bacterium | reverse complement strand
GACTTCGCTTTGGCCAGCCGCACCCAATCGACCACGCGGTCGAAGGTTTCGGCATTGTGTCCCAATTGGGCCAAAACGGGGGGGATGCAGCGAGTTTCGAGCTCTAGGCGATTGAGCGCGACGCTGGGATCAGGGCTGCCGGGGGGGAGAATGTCGTTGAGGACGATGCCGGCGATGGCGAGCCCGCGGGCGGCGGCGGCCATCAGCGTCAGCAACGTACCGTTGATCGTGCCGATGCAATTGGGGGCGACCACGATCAGCGGATAGCCGAACTCGGCGGCCAAATCGGCGACATAATCGAGCTCGCCGATGGGAGACATCAGCCCGCCCGCTCCTTCGACGATCACCAGGTCGCTGCGTTTCCGCCAGTAGGCGAGACCGCCGCGGAGTAGCTTTGCGTCCAGCTCTTTCCACTCTTGCCGGGCCGCCAAATGCGGAGCCAGCGGCGCGGCGAAGCGTTGCGGGCAAACCGCCTTGAGCGTCCCTGGCTTGCCGGCGGCGCGCCACAGGGCAACCGCGTCGTCCGAAATGAGCCGCCCCCCTTCGCGCCGGCAGCCGCTGGCGGCTGGTTTATAAACTCCCACGGCAACTCCCTCGGCGGCCACGCAGGCGGCGATGCGCGAGGCGACGAACGTCTTGCCGACGCCGGTCCCCGTTCCCACCACGAACAGCCCGGCATGCGCGGTGAGGGGCGCGGGGCGGCGGCGCTTTTTGGCGGGGCGTTCGAGCGTGCTGGTGGAATCGCGGGGCATCCTGTCACGCTACCAGTTGCGCTGGCCAGCGGACAGATGGCCCCGTGTTAAGAATGGTGAACATGGGGGCTGGGCGGGTGGGGCGAATTGCCGCAACCTTGTTGTTTGGGCGAAGACGGGCAATTAGGGTGGAAGGGAGGTCCGCTTCGCATCGCTCATCGATTGAGGTTCGCCATGATTCGCCGCCTGTCCCTTGCCGCCGCCGCGCTGCTTTTGCTGGTCGCTCCCGCTTCCGCGCACGCCTACTGGCCGTACCTCGGCGGCTATGGTGGCGGACCGTGGAGCTATGGATATTTTGGCGGCTATCCGTTCAGCTCGGGCGCGGGATACAACTCTCCCCCGCCGTATTTCAGCATTTATCCGCCGGTCTATTACAGCCACCAGATCACCGCCCGCCCCTATGGCGCGAGCCCCTATGCCTGGCCGCCGGGATTCTCACCGATCACCGTGCGCCCCCAGCAGGAAGCTGCCGCTCCTCCCGCGCCGCTCGAAATCATCAATCCCTACGTGAAGCAGGCAAACTAGGGATTTGATCGGGCTGCTAGCGGCCGCCGGCAAGAATTGCCGGTCCGCTCTTGGCGACAATCGCCGCGGCGGATATCCTTCCGCCCCGCTGGACAGGACGACTGCGAAGCTCCTCGATCTCGGGGGTGGCTGGTGTTTCGCGCGAGCGAAACCCGGCCGCTGTTTCGCTGGGTTTTGCTGACGCAAAACGCCAGCCACCCAACTTTGCAATCCTTTTGGCCCGCAGGAGGGAACCGCGCGGGGGCGGGAGATTCGGGGATGAACCGGCTGGCATGGACAATTTGCGCGCTCGCGATCGCGGCCGGCTGCCGCAATCAGGGGCAATACGCGCTCTTCGGCAAATCGACGATTCCGCCCCCTTCGCTATCGGCCACGCCCCCCGCCGGCTATGCCCCGCCTCCCGCCGGCCTGCCGGGGCAAGGGGCACCGGTTGGCCCGCCGACGATTGAAATTCCCCGCGCCGTGACGCGCCCGCCGGCCACCGATGCTCCTCGCATGCCCCTCAGCGACCTGTCGCCCAGCGGCTTGCCGGTGAATCCGAATCCGGTCGCGAGCCCGAGCACCGCGCCTTCGTTCGCCAGTCGCGACAATTTCGCCCCCGAAGAGCCGATCCGGATCGTCGAGGCGGCTCCCTCGGCCGATAGCAAAACCGACAGCGTGCTGCCGTTTCGCGAGCCCGCGCCGCCGGCGATTGTGAACGCCGCGCCAGCCGTCCCCTTTGGTGGCGGGAGCGCCGCCGACTTGTCGCGCACCGCGCGACCCGGCATTTATGCCCCGGCGACGGGCGTCACTCCCACCGGCTCGTTCCCAACGACCACTCCCGCGACGAGCAAAACTCGCGGCTTCATTCCCGCGCAGCCGGCGGCAGCGCCAAGCGGCGGTGCGACGATCTTTCGCACGGATGCGAGCGTTCGTCCCGCCGGCTACATCGACGCCCAACCCGCCACCGGAGCGTGGCGGGCCCGTTAGTCGCTTAGGCTACTTCGCCGGCGCCGGCGGATTGGGATCGGTATTGAGCAAATCGACCTGCCCCTCGCCCGTTTCGTAATAGACGCGGAAGTGAATCCGCCCGTTGCCGGAGAGCGCGGTCTGCATCTGCGTCAGCGCGTCGAATTGCCCTTCCGCGGCGTTCAGCTTTTCAAGCTCGGCATTGAGCTGCGACTTTTTCAGCTCGGCATCGGGCGTGCGCTGGTTGAGCAGCGGAGTGAGCTGCCCTTGCAGCACCTGCCGCTGCTGGGCGATGAACGGCTTCATCGACGCGATTTCCTTCTTCGTCAGCGGCAGGGCCTTGGGCATGTCGCCAATTTTGAAGACGGATGAGGTGGTCAAATCGAGCGTCCGCGTGCCGGCTTTAGTCATCACTTTCAGGCCCAGCGGCAGAGCGTCGGGCGTGCTGCCGGTCCAAATCGTCGCGGTGTCGGCGGTCGATTCGAGTTGCGGCTTGTCAATCTTGTGCTTGTCGAAAGCCCCTTCCAAGCGGCCGACTTCGACATAGACCTTCTTAAGGTCCGGCAGCAAATCGATGGCCCATTTCACGCCGCCAGCCTTGGCATAGTCGGTGACGAGCGGCTCGCCGGCGATCGGCTCGCGGAGGGCTACCTCATGCCGGCCCGCACCCGCGCTAAGCTCCAAAATACAGTTGCACAGATACTGAGCGGGCTGCTGCTTGGCCCCTTCGGCAGTCCACTGGAACCAAATCTGATTGTCCTTGGCACTGAGGGTGGCGACGATGAGCGGCGTTTCGCCACCGACCATCGTGATTTCCCAGTCGCGCGGCGCGGTTCCTCCCATCGCCGAGTTGATCTCGAACTTCTGCTTCCCGGTCCGCATCGCCCCATCGCCCCCCTTGAGACGGGCAATCATCAGCAGGCTTTCCGGAACTTCCGCCGGGCCGAGGCCCACCGGATTGAGCGCGTCAGCCGGCGGCTCGCTCATCCCCGTGGCCCCGAGTTTGGGAAGGGAGGCGTACTTCGGAAAACCCTTGAACGGATTGGCGGGGGGTTTCGGCGGAGTTGGCTTCGGCGTGGTTTTGGGAGTGGTGGTTTTGGGCGACGTGGTTTTCGGTGACGTCGGCATCGGCGTCGTGGGCATGGGTGCGGGCGTCGTGGGCATCGGCATGGGTGCCGGAGTCGTCGGCATTGGATCGGGCGTGGTGGGCATGGGAGCAGGCGTTGTCGGCATCGGCATGGGAGCCGGTGTCGTGGGCATCGGCGTCAGTTCCGGAGTCGCTGCCGGCTCGGTGGGATTCGCTTCCGGATTGGCTTCGGGGTTGGCCTCCGGGTTCGCTTCGGGATTCGCTTCCGGGTTCCCTTCGGGATTTCCTTCGATCGTCGGAGTCGCGGTCGGATCGGCGGGGGTTCCGGCTTCGGTGTTGTTCTCGGCCACCTCGGGCTTGCCGCCACCGCCGCCGAACATAATCAGGCAGAGCACCCCAACCATCCCTCCCACCAAGAGCACCGAACCGCCGATGACCCCAGCGATGATCAGCGGCATGTGGTTGGCTTTCCCCTTCCCTTTTTTCTTCTCCTTGGCGGGTGCGGGAGCACCTCCGTCGGCAGCCGGCTCCTGGCTCCCCTTGGCTCCCTTGGCGGGAGGCTTGGGATCGGACTTCTCGGGCTTGGCCTCGGCCTTGGGTGGAATTTTCGCGGCCTTCTTGGGCTTGGCATCAAAGGCAAAGCCGCCAAAAGGATTTTCGTTGTTCACTGGCTCCGGCTCAGGCAGCGGTTCTTCCTGCGCGACGGGCTTGGTCTCGGGGGGGATATCGTCGAGCGCTTTCGCGATCGGCGGTCGCTTCGCCTTGGGAAGCGGCTTTTCGGCGGCACCGTTGGTTTTCGCTTTGGCGATCGGCGGCGCGGCCGACGCGGGCTTCGCCTTCAATGTCACCGCCACCCCCTCAAGCACGGCGGCCATCGTTTGCGGTCGCTCTCCAGGGTCGGTCGCCATCATGCTTTGGCAAAGCGCGACGGCCTCGGTGGGAACTTCCTTCACTTCGGCCAGTAGCTGACCCGCTTGCGCCGCGTCTCCCGCCGCTTTGCCGGTGAGCAAAAAGCACAAGATGCCGCCGAGCGAATAGACATCGGTCCGCTCGTCGTGTGTGGGTTCGCCACCGCGCTGTTCCGGAGCGAGAAAACCGCCCGTCGCCGTTTGATCGCCGGCGGCCGAAGCATCGGCCAGGCTCCCTTGGCCGATATCCAGAATCTTGATCGTCGCGCTAGGATCGAGCACCAGATTCGCGGGCCTCAGATCTCCATGCACGATCTTCTGCTCATGCGCGTGAGCGAGCCCCTCGGCTGCTTGGCGCACGTATTCCATCGCCTTGCCCGCGGGCAATTTGCCCGACTTTTCAACCAGCTTTTGCAGGTCTTGCCCCTCGACATGCTCCATCACGATGAAATGCTTGTCGCCATCCTGATTCACGTCATAGATGTGGCTCAGGTTGCGATGATCGAGCACGCACACCCGCTGCGCGTCGCTCAAAAATCGCTTGACGATCTCCGGCTTTTGCAGATGACGGCGTGACAGAATCTTGAGCGCGTGGCGGCGACCCATTTGCACGTGCTCGGCCAAATAAACGCGCCCCAGCTCGTCGGCACTGAGCTGATCGAGCAGCTTGTATTTGCCAACCGTCAACAGAAAAAACCCATGCAAAAGCTGCCCCGCCTGCCACTTCGTCAGCGTGCCGGCTTTGATCAGGTCGCGAGCGATCGCGACGGGATCGCCCGCGTCGGCCGCGCTCTCTTTCACCTTGGCGAGCGCATCGCCGGTGAGCAAGCCGCTTTTTTCCAGCACTTTTAGAAACGATTCCACGCTGGCAAGCAGCATCTGACTGGCCATGGGGCCCCCGCTTCCCTCGGTTCGAATGTCCGCCTGGCGCGCTATCGCCACATCCCGCGAGACGGTGGTCCGCGGGCGACTGCTATCGCCACTCCTGATTGTGGCAACCCGCGGGGGGCTTGGCAACCATTTTTGGCGATTCTGGCGGCCGCCAGCCACCTGAAAATGGGGAGTGCTGGCAAGTTGGCGAAATCCGGCGAGCTGTGCCTTTTCCGAAAAAATTGCCGTTTGTGCCGGAAGTACTGATTCTGCGGGTTGTGATGGGCCGATACGTTCTGTCGAGTGAAATCGCGCTTCCAGCGGCGGGCCGGGGAGATTCCCTTCGCCTGTCGCAGCGGTCGCGTTCACCCCCTTGGCACACCCTGGAGTGGCGGAGACTCTCCGATGAAATTGCGATGGGCCTGGAAATTGGCCGCGCTGGCGATCCTGTCGATGGTTCCGGTAGCCCTCGCGCAGGGGCCCGGTGGCATGGCCGGTCCGGCGATGTATCCGCCTCCCGGAGCCATGGGGGGACCGCCGCCGGGAATGTACGGCCCGCCCGGCATGATGCCCGCGGGCTACGCCCAAGGGGGGCCCGAAGCCTATGGTCCCATGATGCCCGGTGGCATGGGGGGCGCTCCGCCGATGGACATGGCGGTGCCAGCCGGTTGCCCGCAATGCGGCGGGGCGGGTTGTGAAGCCTGCGGCGGCGGTGGCCGCCCGCATGGGCTGGCGAATGGCCTCTTGGGGGACGTGCTGGGGTGCATCGCCCCGTATCCCGATGGTGGTTGCGCCGCGCCGCGGTGGTTCGACTTTTCGCTCGAATTCATGCAGCTCCGCCGCGAAGATCCAGGTCGCAATACGCAGTTCACTTCGCTCGGTCTCGGTGGTCCCGATACCGGCGCGCCGATCGTGCTGCAAACCGATAATCTCGATTTCGATCTCGAATCGGGCTTTCGCTTCACCGCGCTCGGCCAAATTGGCCCCGCCAGCAGCGTCGAATTCACTTTTTATGGCCTCTTCTTCTACGACGATCAGCAAACCGTGTTTAGCGCGAACAACGACTTGTACTCCGTCGTCAGCGACTTCGGTCAGCTTCCCGCGGGCGGCTTCGCGGAGACCGACGAATCGGACCTGCAATCGATCCGCTACAAATCGCAGTTCGACAACTTCGAGGTGAACTACCGCCAGCGGTGGCAAGCCCCCAACTGCCGCTATCAAGGCTCGTGGCTGGCCGGCATTCGCTACTTCAAGCTGAAGGAAGACTTCAACTACTTGACGCAATCGACCGCCAACGGCACGGTGCTCAACCCGCGCAACGCGCAGTTCTACACGAACTCGCACAACAACCTGATCGGCGGCCAGATCGGCGGCGACATGTGGATTTGCCTCATCCCCGGCCTACGGATGGGGGGCGAAGCGAAGTTCGGCGTGTATGGCAACCACTACAACGTCGATAATACGATCCGCGCCGATTCGACCGACCAGGTCTTCCTCGAGGAACTTTCGACCAGCGACGTAGCGTTCATCGGCCAGGCCGACCTGATGGCGACCTACCGCATCAACTATCAGTGGACGCTCAAGGTCGGCTACCAGTTCCTCTATGTCGATGGCGTGGCCTTGGCGTCGGAGCAGTTCAATACGACACCCCCGGCGCTCGTCTTCCCGACCGCGCCGAACGCCCGCGAACCCTTCACCAACGACAACGGCCGCCTGTTCTATCACGGCTATAGCGTCGGTGCCGAGTTCTGCTGGTAAACTCGCCAAGTCCCGTCGCCGGAGGCTCCTGCGAGCCTCCAGCTGACGAACCTGAGATTTAGGCCACCATCCGCAGCGACCGGCTCCGCTCGCGAACGCCTTCGATGAATTCCTCGAAGATGCGTACATCGAGCGCCGAGGCCGATTCAGCTTCGGGATGGAATTGGGTGCCGACGGCGAACCAATCTTCCATCGTGCTCTCGATGGCTTCGATCACGCCATCGGGGCAGCGAGCCGTGGCGGCAAAGCCCGGGGCCACATCGTCCACCGCCTGGTGGTGCATCGAGTTGACCCGGATTTCGCTGTCGCCATAAACCCGCTCCATCAGCGTGCCGAACACCACGGCCAGGCCGTGGCGATGTTCGGGGTCTTGCGGGTCCTTGTGCGGAATCGCTTCCGGCAGGTCTTCGGGCAGATGCAGAAAGAGGGTGCCCCCCTGCGAAACGTTCATTAGCTGCATTCCCGCGCCGATGCCCAGCACGGGAAGGCGGCGATCGGCGATTTCGTTCATCAACTGGCGGTCGAAATCTTCGCGGCGGGCGTCCATCGGCCGGACGCTGCCATGCAACTGGTAGCCATCGCGGCGCGGATCGAGGTCTCCGCCCCCGACGAGCACGAAACCTTGCAGCAAGTCGAGCACGCGGCCAATGTCGTCCCGATCCTCGACCGGGGGCAGAATCACCGGAATTCCTCCCGCGGCCAGAATGGCGCTGTAGTAGCCCGCCGGGAGGTAGCTGAGCGCGGGGCCTTCCTTGCGCGCGGGGCGGTAGTCGGCATTCAGACCAATGAGCGGCTTACGAGGCATCGCAATTCCCTTTGTAGAAGTGGCAACAACCCGAAATCCCTTGCGGGAACGATCCTGGCTCCCAGCCAGGGTTCGGCGGCGCGGGCGAATGTGGGCCAAGGCGCGCGGCGGCTATTCCGTCGGCACCGAAGTGCCGGCTTGCAAAGTCGCTCGAGACACGTTGCGGGAAGAGGTACGTGTCGCGTTCGTCCCTGACAAAGCCTTCCAGAAAGGCCGGTTTGCTAACCTCGGCTCGGCATTCCTCCGGAATCCGCCGCCGAAGCGATCTCCCTATCGAACTCGTGCGAAACCCATCCTTCTTTTCACGGCCGGATTGGCCGCGACAAGATGGCGAGAATTTAAGGCACTGAAAATAACTCGCAAGCGCCGCACTACATTTAGTAGGCCCCCCGATTAGCTAGCACAACCCATTGTGCTAGCTGGGCCCGATAGCACGCGAGTGCTGGCGTCAAGCTGTCGTTCGGCCCGGGCTGCTCTTGACGCGAGCGCGACGATTTGCGACATCCCGCGTCACTCTTCTCGCCGTTTCTCGCTCCTTTCCGGAGATGCCAGCCATGAACCGACGCTGGATGCTCGTTGCCGCTTTGTTATTCGCCGCTTTGGCCCCCTTCGCGACCGCCGAGGAAGGCTGGAGCCTGCCGACCCCCTTCGGCCAACCCTCGCCCCCCGCCGGCAGCGGCTGGAAATGGCCGAAGCTGTGGCCCGCGAGTACGCCGACCATGCCGGGCATGGGAGCGACCACCTCGACCTGGCAAAAGATGCGTGCGGGGACGCGCAACATTTGGAACAAAACGACCGACGCGCTGAACCCGTTTGACGACGCCAACGACGCTCCGAATCTCGAAGTGACCGGCCGCAACAGCGCCTTCACCCACGCGATGAAAGCCAGCCAGCCGCAAGAAAAAAGCTCGTGGTGGCCCAAGCTCCCCAGCCCTAAGCTCCCCACCTTTGGCGGCGAAAAAGAGCCCGAAACCGTAAACAGCTTCCTCGCCCGGCCGCGACCAGGATACTAGGGCCCGCCCAATCTCACGCCGCCGCGGTTGCCACCTTCGACTGAGCGTCCGACTACCAGTGGGCGACCTGCCCCCGCAACTCTGTTGTGCGCGGGTCTCTGACCCCTCTGTTGTGCGCGGGTCTCTGACCCCGCACCAGGCCCTCGTTGTGCGCGGGTCTCTGACCCCGCACCAGGCCCTCGTTGTGCGCGGGTCTCTGACCCCGCACTAGGCCCTCGTTGTGCGCGGGTCTCTGCCCCC
>JANRLS010000205.1:0-46416 GCA_033762315.1 Pirellulaceae bacterium | reverse complement strand
CGATGATGGTGTTCGAGGTGCCATCGGTCACTTCCGCGAGGCGAATGCCGCGCGGGAAGCGAAAGAACATTCCCGGCCCCGCGCCATTATTGCCCCAGCTATTTCCTTGGCAGCAGAAGTTGCCATCGGAGGGATTGGGATCGCTGCACAGCGCGCAATTGTCCCGATGGACCGGCCCCATCGAACCGGGATACCACAGCCCCGTTTGCGTATAGGGATGGCCGAGGTTGCAACAGGTGCAGCGCGCCGGCAGCACGCCACTGGGGGACGAGCCGTCGCTCGGGCACATGAAGGATTTGACGGGCGTGGTCATTGCCGCCTGGTTGGCGGGGTCGTCCAAATCGAGATCGAAATTGAACAGGTCGTAGTGCCCCTGCCGCTCGACATAGGGGAGCAGCATCGCGAGCCAACTGGGAGCCGCCTTGGTGGCCCCTGGATAGCCGCTGCCGTAGGGCAGCACCTTGAAGTTCGCATCGTAATTTTGCAGAGCGATGGCGATTTGCCGCAGGTTGTTCGCGCACTGGACGCGGCGGGCCGCTTCGCGGGCCGATTGCACCGCCGGCAAAAGGAGCGCGACCAACACGCCGATGATCGCAATCACCACCAGCAGTTCCCCGAGGGTGAAGCCCGCGGCCCGCAAGCGCATGTGCATGGTTTGCCTCGCCGAATGGCTTTTGCAACCAAGGACCTGCCGGAATCGACCGGTCACGTGAACGTTGACGCCCCGATTGTATTCGCAGGCGGCCCGGACGCAACGGAATTGCCCCGGATTTGACCGACTGGTGCTCCGTCAAACCAGAGTTTTCGGGTTGGGTGCCACGTCCCGCGCTGGCGTGGGCGTGCCGTCTTTTTCGCTAAGCCTCGCCCACGTTTCGTGGGCGGGGGACGCGAACTTCTCGAATTGACAGAGCACTAAGGCTGCATTTGGCGGGTGGGGGGCAAGTGATCGACGAATCCGGCTTCCGTGCGCCGCAATTCGGCGACGGCCACAGCGCGCAAGCGGGCCAGCTCGTCGGCATGTTCTGGCAAAAGAGCCAGATTCGTCAGTTCATCGGGATCGGCGGCCAGGTCGTAAAGTTCCTCCATTTCGCCCCCCTTGAGGTAGCGAATGTATTTGAGGTTCCGCTCGCGAAGGGCGATGTACCAGGGGACATTGTTATGCACCGCGTGTTTGGGATCGGCAGTCAACACTTTGGTCGTGTCCGAGCCGTAATCGTGCCCCAGATGCTCGTACAGCGTCGGATGGGGCCAAGCCGCCGCGGGATCTTTCAGCAGCGGCGAGAGATCGCGACCGTGCATTTTCCACGGTAGGGGCTGCCTGGCGAAAGCGTGAAAGGTAACGACGAGGTCCGGGGCGTTCACCGACTGCGGGCAAACCTTCCCCTCGGGAATCGTTCCCGGCATGCTAATGATCAGCGGCGAGCGATAGTTGGCGTCGTAGGGGCACAGCTTGCTCCGGCAGCCGTGTTCGCCTGAGGCAAAGCCCTGATCGGCGCTGAAGACCACCAGCGTGTTTTCGAGCTGGCCCGATTCGCGGAGCGCGGCCAGCACCTTGCCGATTCCCTCGTCAAGGGCCATGACGCACTCGTTTACCTGTTGCACCCACTTCTGATGCGTTCGGGCGTTCTGCGCGCTTTCGTCCCCAAAGGCTTCGCCACTTTTGCCCATCACGGGAATTCCGCCGGGGCCTTTGCTCCAGGCTTGCGTTTTGTCGAGATAGTCGGGCTTGCCGGGGCGCGGGCCGAAAATATCGGCCGGCGTGGGAACGACCGCGTCCTTGAGCGCCCCCTTGTGGCGCGCGGCGGGGGTCGTCGGTCCATGAATCGCTCCGTAGCACAGCCACAAGTACCAAGGCTTACTTGGGTCGCGATGTTCTCCGCGGATATAGTCGCTCGCCCACTGGCTATAGTTATCGGTCGTGTAGCCAGTGGTCATGGTGTCCGAACCGCCATTGGTCGAAAGGAGTTGCCGGTCGTAGTAGTTGCCGGCGTTTTCGGGATGCTTCGGCCGATTCCATACGATCTGATAATCCCAATCGCGGCCAAAGCCGGCATCGACGCCGGTGTGCCACTTGCCGATTTGAGCCGTGTGATACCCCGCTTTCCGCAGTTCAGCGGGCCAAAAGGGACACTGGGCTGGATCGTAGGTACTACCCGGATAGGCTCCCTCCATCCGCATCGACTCGATCCCATGCGGATGACGCCCCGTCAATAGCACGGCCCGCGACGGCATGCACCACGAACCGAGGTAACAATGCGTGAAGCGAACTCCTCGACTGGCGAGGGCATCGATGTGGGGCGTTTTGGCGAACTTGTACGCCTCGGGATAGCAACTGACCGTTTTGTACGAGTGATCGTCGCTATAGATGAATAGGATGTTCGGCCGATTGGCGGCAAGCGCCGCCGAAGCTCCGAGTGCGATCCAAAGCCCCAGCCCCGCCGCCGCGCGTTGCAAAATTGACCTCGACATCCGTTCCCCCTCCCCGTGATTTTGACGATCCACCCCGCCGCTCATGGTAACACAACTCGCTCCCTCGCTCACGCTCGTGGGCCCGGGTGACTGGACCGAGCTTGGACACTGCCGTTTTGGCACGGGCATTTGACCCCCGCTGGCCGATGAACGAGAATCGAAGTGCGAATGCTCCTCTCGTGCCGTTCGGAGTTTGCTTCGTCATGCCTGCTGTTGCTGATCGATCTGGGAGTGTCGCGCCGCCGCGATGGATCATGCTGATCGGAGTGCTGGCGGGGTTGTCTTTCGCCAGCCCGGCCGGTGCCAATGCCGCCGAGTCTTCCTCGCGCCCCAACATCGTGCTCATCCTCGCCGACGACTTGGGCTATGGCGATCTGGGTTGCTACGGGCAGCAACGGATCAAAACTCCGCGGCTCGACCGGCTGGCCCGCGAGGGGACGCGGTTTACCGATTTCTATGCCGGCTGCACCGTGTGCGCCCCGTCGCGCTGCGTCCTGATGACCGGTTATCACACGGGCCACTGCCGGGTTCGCGGCAATGCTGGTCCACAGAACAAACAGGCGCAGATTTTGCGGCCGGAGGATGTCACGCTGGCCGAGGTGCTGAAGCAAGCGGGCTATGCCACCGCGCTGTGCGGCAAGTGGGGGCTGGGAGAGGAGCATTCGGCCGGCATTCCCAATCGCCAGGGGTTCGACTTTTTCTTCGGCTACCTGAACCAGCACCACGCCCACAACTACTACCCGGCCTATCTGATTCGCAACGAGGCGCGGTTTCCGCTGGCGAATGTCGTTCCCGGCAGCGGCGAATTTGGCACGGGTGTCGCCGCCCAAAAGAAGCAGTACAGCCAGGATCTGATCGTGGCCGAAGCCCTGCAGTGGCTCGATACTCACCACCAGCAGCCGTTCTTTTTGTATCTGGCCCTCACCGCGCCGCACGCGAACAACGAGGGGGGGCAGCACGGGATGGAGGTTCCCGACCTGGGGGAATATGCCCGTACCGATTGGCCCCCGCAACAACAGGCCCATGCCGCCATGATCACGCGGATGGATGCGGACATCGGCCGAGTGCTCGACCGGCTGGAAAAGCTCGGCGTCGCGCGGAATACGCTGGTGCTGTTTTCGTCGGACAATGGTCCGCATCGCGAAGGGGGGAACGACCCGGACTTCAACGACAGCAACGGCCCCTTGCGGGGCATCAAGCGCGACCTGACCGAAGGTGGAATTCGGGCGCCGTTCATCGTTCGCTGGCCGGAGCAAACGCCCGCGGGAGTGACGAGCCAATTTGTCGGCGGGTTTCAGGATGTCCTGCCGACGCTGGCTGACGTGGCCGGCGCGACGGCGCACCTGCCGGCCGATCTGGATGGCCTCTCGCTGGCGACGATTATCTCTGGCAGTAGCGGACGGCCCGTCGAGCGGGACTATCTCTACTGGGCGTTTTACGAGCGTGGTGGCGGGCAGGCCGCGCGGATGGGAAACTGGAAGGGAGTGCAGCAGCCGCTGACGACGCCTTTGCGGCTTTATGACCTGGCGACCGACCTGGGAGAATCGCGCGACGTGGCGGCCGACCATCCTGAAATCGTCAGCAAGCTCACGACCGCCATGCAGTCCGCTTACCGGCCGTCGGACGATTGGAAATTCCCGGCCTCCCCCGCCGGCAAGAAGTAGCCTCATCCTCGGCAGCGCATGCACACCTACACCCACTCCGGCAAAGTTCCGATCGGCGGCGCGATCGTCACGCTGCTGGGCGGCGTCATCGCGGCGGTTGTGGGTGGAGTGCTTTATGCCTATGCCTTCCATTGGCTCGGCGTGATCTGGTTTCTGCGGGTGGTGTTCGCGTTTTTCTTTGCCTTGCTGGTGGGAACGACGATCGCGACCCTCGCCAACTGGGGGAAAATTCGCAGCGCACTGTTCGTCACGCTGGTCGCCTTCGTTTGCTCCGCCATCGGCCTGTGGGTCTATTGGGGGGCCTATCAGTGGGCTCGTCAGGGTCCAGAGGCGGGGCTGCACGCCTGGAGTCCCGGCGGTTTGCTCGATCAGGGGCAGGACCTGTTCGCCAACGGCTCCAGAGTCTTCAAAAAGTCGGTCGTGCGCGGTTGGCCGCTCGTGGGCATTTGGATCGCCGAAGCGCTCAGTGGATGGTGGCTCGTCACCATGCTCGCGCGGTCCGATGCCCAGCGGCCATTCTGCGAGGCTTGCGAGCGCTGGACCGACGCCACCAAGGGGTTGATGCTTTTTGCCGCCAATGGTCACGAGCCGGCTTGGCGGGAGGTGTTGTCGGGCGATTTGCCCGCCATTGCCGAATTTCCGCTCGCCCGCGGGGCCCAGCCGATGACCGTGCGGCTCGACCTCGCCAGTTGCCCAAGCTGCGAGCAAAGCAGCTATCTCACGCTCACCTCGCTCACCACGACCACCGACAACAAGGGCAAAACGAAAACCACCGAGCGGGCGCTGATCGTCAATGGCGTGCTTACCGCGGTTGAGGCGGAGTTTTTGCGGCAGTTTGCCCAGCAGATCAAAGACCAGGCAGCCACCGAAGCAACAGGCAATGACGAGGACGATGAGGACGACGAGGCGGAGACGGCGGAATTGTAACGACTCCCAACGAGTGAACTTGCCATGACGAATCACTTGCGGCGCTATTTGCTTTTTCCCCTCGCAATTGTCCTTTCCCTGTCGCTGTTGCTGGCTGACCCGTGGCACGCAACGGCGGCCGAGCGACCGAACATCCTCATCATCCTGTGCGACGACCTCGGCTATGGCGACCTCGGCTGCTATGGCCATCCCGCGATCAAGACGCCTCATCTCGACCAGCTCGCGGCCCAGGGGATTCGCTTCACCGATTGCTACTCGGCCGCGCCGGTGTGCAGCTCGTCGCGGGCGGGCCTGCTCACCGGCCGCACTCCCAGCCGCCTTGGCATCTACGACTGGATACCCGCCGGCCATCCGATGCACTTGACGAAAGAGGAGCTGACGATCCCGACGCTTCTCCGCAAAGCGGGCTACGCGACTTGCCACGTCGGCAAGTGGCACGTCAACGGCAAGTTCAATTCGCCCGACCAACCGCAGCCCGGCGAGCATGGCTTCGACCATTGGATGAGCACGCAGAACAACGCCGCCCCCTCGCACGAAAACCCGACGAACTTTGTGCGCAACGGCACGCCTGTCGGGCCGCGGCAGGGCTTTTCGTGCGACCTCGTCGCCGGCGAGGCGATTCGCTGGCTCAAGGAACTGCGCGACAAGAACAAGCCGTTCTTCCAATTCGTATGCTTCCATGAGCCGCACGAGCCGATTGCCTCGCCGGCCGAGTTGGTCGCGCAGTATCCGGACGCTACCAAGGAAGGTCAGGCGCAGTATTTCGCCAACGTGACCAACATGGACCGGGCGGTCGGCAAGCTGCTGCAAGCGCTCGACGACCTGAAGCTCGCCGACCGGACGCTGGTGTTTTTCTCGTCCGACAACGGCCCCGAAACGCTCAGCCGCTACAAAGGGGCCCATCGGTCGCATGGCTCCCCCGGCCCGCTGCGAGGGATGAAGCTGCATCTGTATGACGGCGGCATGCGGGTCGCGGGCATCTTGCGTTATCCCGTGCGGGTCAAAGCGGGCCAAACCAGCTCCGAGCCGGTCTGCAGCCTCGACCTCCTGCCGACTTGCTGCGAGCTGGCGGGGATCCCAGCGCCCAACGACCGCGTGCTCGACGGCGCGAGCTTCGTACCGCTGTTCGAGGGGCAGCCCATCGTCCGCGCGACTCCGCTCTATTGGCACTATTTCCGCAGCATCGGCGGGCCGAAGGCGGCCCTGCGCGACGGCGACTGGATGATTCTTGGTCATTGGGACGGCCCTCAACTCGGCCCCGGCGGCAGCGTCCACGCGGGGGATTGCGAAGCGATCAAAACGGCAAAGCTGACCAAATTCGAGCTCTATAACCTGAAAAAAGACATCGGCGAGACGACCGAGCTGGCCAAACAAGAGCCGGGAAAACTCAAAGAACTTGCTGAATTACTCGTGAAGAAGTACGAAGAAGTTCAAAAGGCGGGGCGCGTGTGGGAGGTTCCCTCCACGCCAGCCAACAAGGAGAAATGAACATGAAGCGGTTGCTGCTGGTGCTGGTTCTCTGTGGATTTGCTTCGCTCGCGTTCGCCCAAGAGGCGAAGAAGCGGAGCTTGGGCTATCCGCCCGAGTTTGCCGAGGCCAAATCGCTGACCTACAAAACCGTCGGCGACGTGAAGCTCAATCTCTATGTGTTCAATCCCCCCGGCCATAAGCCCACCGACCAGCGGCCGGCGATCGTCTTCTTTTTCGGCGGCGGCTGGTCGGGGGGTTCGCCGGGCCAGTTTCACGAGCAGTGCAAGCACCTCGCCAGTCTGGGCATGGTGGCGATCACGGCTGACTATCGCGTCGCCTCGCGGCACGACGTGAAGGCGGTCAGTTGCGTGGCCGACGCCAAAAGTGCCGTACGCTTTGTTCGCCAGCAAGCCGCCAAACTGGGAATCGATCCGAACAAAATCGCGGCCGGTGGCGGTTCGGCGGGCGGGCATCTGGCGGCGTGCACGGGACTCATTCAATCGCACGACGAAACGGGCGAGGACAAGTCGATCAGCAGCGTGCCCAATCTACTCGTGCTGTTTAATCCGGCGCTCGTGCTCGCGCCGGTCGAGGGGGTTGATCTCGCCGCCGCCCGGGCTGGCAATCTGGCGGACCGGCTCGGTGTCGCGCCGCGCGAGCTCTCTCCTTATCATCACATTCGTCGGGGTGCGCCGCCGACGCTGGTCTTGCATGGCAAGGCGGATACCACCGTTCCTTATTCCACCGCGGAGCTATTCGCCAAAGGAATGACCGCCGCCGGCAACGACTGCGTGCTCATCGGCTACGAAGGGCAACCGCACGGCTTTTTCAACTTCGGCCGCGGCGGCGGTGGCGAGTATTACACCAAAACAGTCGCCGCGATGGACGAATTCCTCGCCTCCCACGGATTTTTGCCCAAGCGGGCGAAATAGCCGCTGGTCGGCTGAATCGCCCCCCGCCGTGACGCCTACCGCCCTTCGTTCCTCGAAATAGGGCCGCCCGGACTCGAACCGAGAACCAAGGGATTATGAGTCCCCTGCTCTGACCATTGAGCTACGGCCCCGTGAGGGTCTTAGTATAGCGGGGCTAGGTTGCGAATGGCGGAGTGCTGGTTGGCGGAGCAGAACTTGCCGCGGGGAGCGGGCAGGCGGCGGCTGGGTGTTGCCACGGGATCACCGAAATGCTCCCCGTGTTTTCGAGCACGGCGAAGCGCACCTCGGTGGGGCCCGAGCAGCCGGCGGCACGCAGGGCGGCGTCGAGCTCGTGCGTCGTCATCTGCATGTGGTTCATCGCTTCGTGGTCGATCTTGCCGTCGTGAATCAGGATGATCGGTCGCCCCTCGATCAGTCGTTCCAATCGCTTGCTGCGAAACGCCAGCCAGCCGACACCCGTGTTGAGGGCGACAAGCGTCAGCGACAAGATGATGCCCGCCGTGATGCTGTTATCGCCCCCGTTCATCGAATTTTGCACCCCGTTGCTCAACACCAAGAGCAGCACCAGGTCGAACGGGGCGAGCTGCCCCACCTGCCGCTTCCCCGTCAGCCTCAGCAGCACCAAGAGGAACAGATAGACAATCACTGCCCGGACGATGAAATGCCACCACTCGTTGGGCGCGCTAATGTTCCACACGACAGCGACTCCGCGCTAGAGGTTCGGGCGATCCGCCGCGATAGTGTAGCGGCCGGAATTCGACCCCACACCCGCCGGTCCCCCGTGCCGCTGATTACTTATTGGCAACTCCAAAGCATCCGCCGCCGATTCACTTCGCAAGTGCTTGGCTACTATCGACTTGCGACAAACCTCGCCCCCTTATTCACGGGCGGCTTACTATAGTTACAAGGCTTTGCGTCAGGTGGAAATGAGGGCCGCGATGCAGGCTCTTCGCACGGCGACGGCCCTGCATGAGCGCGAGCGCTCTGCTACGGGAATGACCAATGCCGAAGGCCCACTGACCAAGGTCAGCGAGTGATGACCACGGACCACGGACAACCTGATTTCCACCAGAGCCACGCGGGGATTTCCAAAAACCCGGCCGACAAACGCCCCTTAGAAGGGGGGTTTGCCGGTCTTTTTCCAACCCACCAAATTGCCAAACATCGCGGACTGAATGCCCGTGCCAAACACTACTGCATTTCCGTCCATTTATAGAACGCTCTGGACCCCGAAAAGGTTCCACGAAAATTGCCCGCCCCGCCATTTTTTGGGAGATTGTTTCGCCTGTCGATTCGCCACCTCGAAACCCGAGAACAGCCACACGCGGTGCGGCGTGTCAGCCAGCGAAGCGGTTATCTCCGAAGAATGCCCCCTGCGCCGGATTGGAGGCACCGCCGCTTTCGTTCCCCTGGTTGTTGTTGGTGTCGTTGCCTCTCTTCGTGCTCACGATCGGAGTGGCCGTGATGCTGAAACGACAGCGAGCCACCACGCGCGGAGCGATTCAGGAGAGTCCACGACTTACCAAGCCGGGCACCGTATCCGACCGGGCAGAACGGTAGGTACCGGGGAGATCAACGCGACCAGCGCCAGCGATGCCACCGCTACCGGCTCCGGGTTGGCCCGCGCCGTTTTCACCCCCGAATTGAAATGGCTCGCCTGGGGGGGAATAATCAGGCATCTTTGTCCCTGGTCTCTTCTCATCACCTGACTTTATGGAAGAACCCCCCATTGTCGCGGAATTGGTATCGGGACCGCCGAATTACTCCGCGCGGACCGGCTCCGGCGTGCGTGTCGGGTTCGGGCTGCTGGGTTGCTTGGGCCTCGCGGTCGCGCTCGTCGTGCTCATCGCGGGGGGCGTCGTTTATAGCGCTTATCGGATGATCAACGTCGAGCGGACCCGGTTTGCCGCGACGCAGGCTCGCCAGCGGGAAATGCTCGCCCAGGCCGATAATTCACCGCAGCGCGCGGCGGAAATCGTCGCCGCTTTTTCGGCCGACGAGCGCGGCGTCTCCGCGGCCGAGCTGGCGCGGATTCAAACGCTGTTCGACACCGCCTTCGCGGTCAAGGATCGCAAAGCGAGCCACCCCACCGTGGCCCGCCTGTTCGACCTCGACGCCTACCTGGAGCGGCTCTTCGCCTGGCCCGAAATGCAGGGGTTTTCGCGCCTTGAGCGCAGCGCGATTCGCACCGAACTGGCCGATAGCGAGGCGCTCAACTGGCTGGTCGGCAAGCTCCGCGTGGCGCATGTCGCCGTGCCGCCGGGGGGACAAACGGCAACCGTCTATGGCTATCCGGAATTCGAAGGGGGCGCGCTCGGCAGCGAGCAGCGCTGGCAACTGAAGCGCGCCGCGGGGGGGTGGCGAATCTGCGATGCCGAGTTGTGCGAGCAAGCCCGCTGGCGGTCGCAGATGCAGGCCCGCCACTTTCGCTATGCCTACCGGCAGCCGGCCCAGTGGTCGATTTTCAATTCGGTGTGCGAGCAAATCGAAACCGCCAGCCAGCAAATGGCCGAGGGGAACTGGGGCGCCGGCGAGCGGCAGTTGCTGGCGATCGACCTTGCCGCGCTCGATCCGGGCCTGGGGGATGAACTGCGAATGCGAATGCTGAACGCCAGCGAAGTGCGCCCGGCCGGCGCTCGCCTGACGATTGCCCGGCAGGTGGAAACGCCCGACGAGTGGCCGCAGGCGTGGCTCGCCATCGCCCAAGGGGAGGCCGAAAACCGCAACTGGGCCGCCGTGATCGAAGCGGGAGAGCGCTACATCGCCCGCGTCGGGCCGACCCCCTCGGTCTGCCGCGCGCTACTATCCGCGCACGACGGGCGCGACGACGACGCGGGGCGCGCCGCGATGTGCCGGCACATCTTGCGCGTGCATCCGGAAGAGTTGCACACGTTGGCCGCGCTCGCCAGCTCTGGCCCGGAGGAAACGGCCGACGCGATTCGCCGCGCCAGCGCGCTGCCCGAGGGGCTCGACAAAACCGTGCAGCTCTTGGCGTATCTCGATGACGACGAGCAACCGGAAGTTTCGGACGCCGTCGTGGATCATCTCGGCAAAACCGCCGCCGAT
Organism: Pirellulaceae bacterium; assembly: GCA_033762315.1. Classification (GTDB taxonomy): domain Bacteria; phylum Planctomycetota; class Planctomycetia; order Pirellulales; family Pirellulaceae; genus CAYLLN01. The sequence goes on along the minus strand of JANRLS010000205.1, from coordinate 35,888 downwards.
TCGCCGCAGCTTGCCGAAGCGCGGGCGAACCTCGCCAGCCGCCGCGGCGATAGCGCGGCCGCCGCCGCAATTTTGCTCGCCGCCGCCCGGCAGCCCACCGCCGATGCGGAGGTTCGCGAGCGCTTGGCCGACCAATACTTCCTCTCGATGCTCGAATCCGAACAGCTCCCCGAGGGAATTCGCGCCTGGCCCGAGCCGCTGCAAGCGCTGGATTTCGCGGCCGAGGACTATTTTTTCGGCGGAGACTATGGAGCGACCCTGAAAAACGTGCGGCAAGCGCTGGCCAGGGCGGCCGCGGCTTATCCGGACGAGCTACGGGTGAAGTTCTACGAGGCGAAGCTGCTCGTCCACGATGAAAAACTCGCGGAGGCCGAAGAGCGGCTCGTGGCGCTATTGCCAAAACTACCCGAGGAATCGGCAGAGATTTTCGCAAACCGCGAGGAAGTGCTAAGCGAACTCACCCGCGTGCGGCTGTTGCTTGGTCGCGCCGAGGAGGCTTATCGCACCCAGCCGCAGGACGCTTCGCGGCCCTTCTGGTGGTCGCTCAGCTCCCTCGACCTGGAGCAGGCGAGCCACCGCGAGACGATCCGCCGCGTGCTCGACTTGCACCGGCAAACCGCGCCGCAAGAGGCCTGGTGCAACATGCTGGAAGCGGAACTACTGGAACGCGAGCAAGAGTCGCGGCGCGCTTGGGCGCTGGTACCGCCCTTGCTGAGCGAATCAGCGGACCTGCCCGCCTATCGCGTCGGCACGCTCGTCGGCAAGTTGCTGGGGGCGGGCCAGATTCCGCTGGCGGAGTATGAGCAGCTCGCTGATCGCGGCAACGTCTTCCCGCAACTCGCGCGCCAGCTCGCCAATCAAAAGGCGTGGCCAGCGCTGAAGGAAATCATCGCCATCGAGCAGAGGTCGCAAGCGGTGAGCGCCGAGGCATGGCGTCCGTGGCTGGCCGAGGTGCTGTTTCAACAAGGGGAGTTGGAACAGCTAACCCAGCAACTGGAACCGCACGCCGGCGAATTGGCCGCCGCGACGCGCTACTATTACTACGATGACGTCGGCAGCGGCTACGATCGGCTGCTCCGGGCGCTCATGCGGCTAAAGCGTTACGACCGGGTGCTGGAACTGGTCGGGAGCCAGCCGGCGGCCAACCGCGATAGCGCCTGGCTCATCTGGGCGAATCTGGCGGCGGGGCGGGTGGCGGAGGCGACGAAGGTGGCCCTGGAGCCCGAGAACTCGTCGAGCCACTTGCTTTATCAAGACGACGATTTCGCCCCGCTCTTGTGGCAGGACGACGCCCTCTCGGTCCGCAAGCAACGCCCCCCCGCCTTGCCGCTGGAGGACTATTCGCGTCGCCTGGAGGTGATCTCTCGGAATCCAGCTCCCTGGACCGACGAAACGCTCGCCGCCGCCGCCAAAGCGGCACTCGGTGGCGATGCGCAAATCGCCCGGCTGACCGGCATGGAGGGGCCGGCCGGCGTGGTGGGTTGGCGGGTGCGGGCCGGCAAGCAAAGCTGGCTGATCGTCGCCGGCCCACGAGCGCCCGATTCCGCGGACGAGGACGAAGAGCCGCTGCCAATGTCGGCCGATTTGCGGCAGGCGCTAGACGATCATCAAAGCTGGCTGACGATGACTCCGCAACTTCCGCCGGACGAACCCGCGGACCTGGCGACTTCATATCGCTTGCTGGCTGAATTGGCGACCGGCGAGCCCCTGGCGGCGCGCATCGCCCAGCATTCGCGGGTCTTTGCGATCGACGAATCATCGCGGGCCGTCCTGCGCGATCCCGCTCGGCACGGCGAACTCAAGTCGCTGGGTGCGGAACACTTTTCAGCGCTGGCTCCCCATTCGACAACTACGTGGGCACGAGGGCCGGCCGACTATTGGCGTCGCTGGCTGGCGTTTACGCGCCGCGTCGAGCAAGGAACGGCCCTTGAGGCGCGGGTTTGCGTGCGGGTGGAATGCTGCGGCCTGCACGAAGACCTCTGGCTGTCGGCAACAAAGCTCGAAGGCCAGCCGGGGCGCTTTTGCACGTTGGTTGTCGCGGCCGATGCGCCGAGCCAGTTGCTCCCTCCTTCGGCCGCGGGGGAGCTATTCACCGTGTCTTTCGCGGTGCGCGATTTCGAGGAGCAGATCGACGGCCAGATGGTGCGCGGCCGGGAGGACGAGTAAGCGTTCGCGGCAAGCCCGTTACCAGGGCGTGAAGCGCAAGCCAAAGGAGGAGGCTTGATGCAGGGCGACGAGCACGAGGCCGACCAGGGCGAAGGGGCGGAAGAAGTCGAGCCAGGTGGTTTGAGCCGCGACGAGCTTGGCCCGCTGCAGGCTGTCGATGCGCTGGAAGACCGAGCGGAGCGCGGGGAGATCGCCCGATTCGAATACTTCGCCGCCGGTTACCTGGGCGACGACCCGCAGCTCTTCGGGCGGAGCGGCGTTCCGGATCGAAATCAGGTACACCACGATGTTCTGCGCCGCCAGTTCGCGGGCGATGATCGCCGCCTGCCCATTTTGCAGGTCGGGGCTTTCGCCGTCGGTCAGCACGATCAAAAGCCGATCCCCCTCGTGCCGCGCCGCGAGCACTTTCGCGCATTCGCGCAAGGCGTTGCCCACCTTCGTGCCGTCCCACCACTTTTGCGGAAGGGTGCCCGGTGCGACGAGCGGCGTGGCGAGGCGAATCGCCGACAAGTCGGTCGTCAGCGGCACCCAGTGCATCACGCCGGAGGTGAAAATCGTGAAACCGAAGGCATCGCCCGGGCGATAGGTAGTGAATTCGGTGATCGCCTCCATCGCGGCGTCGTACTTGGTGTAGGGAGTGCCATCCTTCTTGATCTTGTCGCCGAGCGGGTCCTTCATGCTGCCGGAGGTGTCGAGGGCAATCTGGATGTTCGCCACTTGGGCGGGGTAATTTGGCGGCCCTTCGATCAGCGGTCCGGCCCACGCGAGGATGGCGACCGCCAAAATCCCCGCTGGCACCAGTTCCGCCGCGCGAACGAGCCAACCGAGCCACCAGCCGCGTCGCAGCCCGCCGTGGTCGAACGGCAGCACCACCGGCCGCCCGCGCCGCCACCACTGCCAGCAGCCGAGCAAAATCGGCAGGGCGAGGAGCGGCAACAGTTCGGGGCGTGAGAAGATCATTGGCGTAGGACGAAGCCGTGCTTCGTCTTGTATTTCCTAGACGAAGCATGGCTTCGTCCCACGGCCTAAAGGCTAATTCAACTTTTCGAGGTCCTTCAGCAGGTCTTTGGCCACTCCCTCGGCCGGATCGAATCGGCTGTGTAGCCAACGCTCGACGCGGTTCCACTGCGGCCCGGCTTCGGGGTGCTGTCGCAACTGGTCGATCATCTCGCTCAGCCGTCCTTCAGCCAGGTTCAGCCGCCGCGACCAATAGGCCAGCAGCAACTGCTCCAGGTCGGCCTGCTGGGCAGCGGTCAGGTCGGCTTGGGAAGCCTGCCTTAGCAGCGTGCGCAGACGCTCAATGATGCTCGGCGCGGGGGGCTGCGGGGCGGTTCGCCGCCGCCACCTGTGTCCGTACCAGGCGAGCGGCAACAACAAGAGCGCCCACAAGCCCCACGCCAGCCGCATCAGCAGGGTGTAGTTCGTATGCAGGTCGATTTTGGAGCTGGGCGTGTCGTAGAGCTCGCCGGAGTGCTTTTCAGGAATTAGCGCGGGAACCGAGACGGCGAATTCGCCAAGCGGCGGGGCGGGCGTGCCATCCGGCTGGCGGAGCGATTTGCCGATGTCGTGTTGGCCGGGGCCGAACGCCATGTAGCGGAGATCGTAGCGATAGCCGCCCGGAATGGGCTCGGCGCTCGCGATGCGCACTGCCAGAGCATCGCCGGGAGTGAATGGCGCGGCAAAGAGGCGCGGCCCGGCGATCTCGACGACCCGCGTTCCTTCGACGCCGATCGACACCTCCGGCCGGCTGGGCCGCCACAGGAGGAGGGCAGCCAGCACCGCGCCCAGCGCGAGCGCGGTCAGGGTCGCCGGCAGGGCGAAGTTGCGGCTCGGCTTAGTGGTTGGCGCGGACATTGGCGGTTAATCGTGCCCCAGCGATTTGCGGTGCTTCAGAAAATAGCGGACCCGCGGCAGGATCGGCTCGTCGATCGGCAGATGCAAAAACTCGATGCCGCTTTGCACGAGCGACTCGCGAATGCGGCTGGCGATTCCCAGTCGCGTGCGGCCGTGCAGCACCGCCTTCGCGCCAGTTTCCGCCTCGCGGGCCCGAAAAATGCCGCCGAACGGGAGTTTTGCTTCGGCCGGGTCCTGCAGCCAAAGAACGACAAGTTCGTGATTGGTCGCCAAAAGCTCCAGCGTGGCGAGGGTGCCCTCATCGTGCAGGTCGCTGAGCACGAACACGATCGACCGCGACTTGAGCGAGGCGGCCAGGGTCCGCAGCCGAGCCGAGAGCGACGTTCGCTCGCGAAAGTCGAACTGCCGCAGGTTCTCGGCCCATTGCAGGATGGTTTGCGACGAAAGGGTGGGCGTGATCCGCAGATCGCGCTCGCCGCCGGCCAGCACGCCGACGGGACTCATCCGCTCCAGCCCCGCCAGGCCGATGCCCGCCGCCAGCCGGACCGCCCAATAGTATTTGCTGCGCTCGACCGAGCTGACGCACATGGATGCCGAGGTATCGACCGCCAGATAGATCGGCACTTGGCGGGCCGCCTCGTATTCTTTGACGAACGGTTTGCCGGTGCGGGCGGTGGCGCGCCAGTCGATCAGCTTCACCGGATCGCCCGGTTCATAGGGCCGCGACTGGGCATATTCGAGGCCGGAGCCGAGAAACCGGGACGGATCGCCGCCGAAGCTGAGGCTGTCGGCCAGCCGCTTGATCTCGAACTCGAATTGCCGCCGGGGATTGGTCGCGGGCGGAAGATGATAAGGCATGACTTATAGCTCGCGCATGATTTCCTCGAGCACGTCCCGGGCATGAACGCCGCGGGCCACGCTCTCGTACGTCAGGCGAATGCGGTGCAGGATCACGTCCTCGGCCAGGGCGATCATGTCCTCGGGCACGACATAGTCCCGTTCGTGTAGCAGGGCCCTGGCCCGTGACGCCTGCACCAATGCCAGGCCGGCTCGCGGGCTGCAGCCGACGGCGAGGGCCGGATGCTCGCGGGTGCGGCGGACCGTGCGGACGACGTGCTCGGTGAACGCCTCGCTGACGTGAATCGTCTGCACCTGCTCCATCATGCCGACAAGCTCCGGAATGCCGCACACCGGCTGGTCCGAGATCATGTCGAAGGCCGACTTTGGCACGGCGCCGCCCCCTTCCTGGCGGCGGAGGCCCATGTTGAGCTGGCGGCGATAAACGTCCTTCTCCTGGTCGGCCGTGGGATAGGCCAGGCGGTGGCAGACCATGAAGCGGTCGAGCTGGGCCTCGGGCAACTCGAAGGTGCCCGACTGCTCGATGGGGTTTTGCGTGGCGATGACCAGAAACGGCGCGGGCAAAGTGAACGTATTGCCGCCGAGGGTCACCTTGCGCTCTTGCATCGCCTCGAGCAGGCAGCCTTGCACTTTGGGAGCGGCCCGGTTGATTTCGTCCGCGAGCAGCAGATTCGTGAAAACCGGCCCTTTGTGAATGCGGAACTGGTGCGTCGCCTGGTCGAGAATTTCCGAGCCGATTACGTCGGACGGGAGCATGTCGATGGTGAACTGCACGCGGCCGAAGCCCATGCCGATGGTACGGGCGACCGCGTTGACGAGCAGCGTCTTGGCCAGGCCGGGCACCCCTTCGAGGAGCAGGTGTCCGCCGGTCAAGAGGGCGATAAGGATCCGCTCGACGACGACATCTTGCCCGACGACGACCTGGGCGACGCGGCGGCGAATCTCGTGAATTTGCGAGGCGACGGTGGTGGGGGGTTCGGCGATGCTCACGGTCACGGGTGTTTTTTCAAGGGGTGCATTTACAGATTTACAACTAGTTTGTCATTCAGTGCGCGGAAGCAGAGGTGCCGAGGGCCACGCTGATCCAGCGGTCGGCCAGCGATTCGAGCTCGCCCGCGGGCTGGGGACTGGTTTCGGTGGCGAAACTTGCTCGCTCCAGCCGGGCGATTTCCCGCGCGAGCTCGTCGCGCTCGCCGGCCGTCAGCCGCGCTTGCGGGCTGGATCGAATTCGATGTAGCAGGCTGGCGACGGCGAAGGGGGTCGCTTCGCGGGGCTTGACGAACGGCGGCGGCCCGGCAGCTTCCTGGGGTTTTTTCCAGAAGAGTTTGCCCGCTACGAGGCTAATTGCGAAAACCGCCGCGAGTCCGCCGGCGATCCACAGGCCATAGAGGGGCCGGGCAATGGCGGCGGCATCCGCCCCTTCGACGAGGGTCACTTGTGCCGCGGCGGCGACGGGATCCATGTCCTGATAAGTGCGATAAGACAGGGCGACATCAGCCGATTTCGCCTCGGGGAACCGAAACTCGACCAGCTCCTTCGTTCCGCGCAACAGCGGCGTCGGATCGAGCTCGACCGTCCAATTCCGCTCGGAAACGGCATACAGGCCGTCGTCGCCGCTGTGAAGTTCACTCACATGCAGCCCCTCGCGATCATCGACGTTCACGACCGCCAGCCCCAAGCCCGGCAGATCGAGCAAGTCGGCCAGGTCAGGGACCAGGCCCCGCGCCGTGGCGATGACATCCAGCTTCAGCCGGCGGTGCTCGGCAAGCTCGCGGGCATCGACAATCTGCGTGATGGCGACTTCCGTCGCGGCCCGGCGATCGGGCGCGTCGGCCGCGATTTCCACCAGCAGCGGATTCGAGGGGAGCGGAATCACCACCTTGCCGTCGCGGTCGAAAAAGTCGAGCTCGATCTCCAGCGGCGGCACGCGATCGACCGTCACGTCTTTGGCCACCAGATGCAAATAGGCGAGCGGCGTCTCTTGCCAATCCGCCTCGTCGGCAGCGGCGTCGGTTTCGGCATCGTCGGGCAAACCGGGGTCGGGAATCATTGGCCGAGCGCCGGCATTCGGGTCGGCGAACACAATCGCCTTGATGTCGAAGAAATCGGCAAGCGCGAGGCGTAACGCCTCCTCGAAGCGGTCGCGATAAAGAGGCTGCTCGACAATGGTCTTTCCCGAAACCGTGCGGCGGGTTTCGTTTTGCAAATACTTGCCAAAGCCGCCCGCTTCGCGGGCCAGGTCGGCGGTGTGGACGAGCGTGACGAACACCCCAAACTGCCCGCCGGCTCGCAGGCGGTCGCTGCCGTCAATCCGCGCGCGGAGGCGAATTTCCTTGAGCAGCGATTCGTAATACTGCACCTTCTCGGCGGCGGGATAGACCGTCGCATTGCGGCCGGTGATTTCGACGGCACTCGACAAGTAGCGATATTTCATTTGCGGGGCGATGACATTCGCCTTCACGTTGTCGGCCACCATCGTCGAAAACATCTGCAAGTGGACGCTTCCCGCCCCGCCCGGCAAGCTCTTCAGCGCCTGACTCAGCTCTTGCAGCGACTCGCGCGTCACCCCCTTGCGCAGATTCACGTCCCCGTCGTGAGCAATGCCCAAAAGGCCATAGAACCACGCGCGATACGGCAGCAGGCTGAAATCGGCCCGGCTGGTCGTCGGAATGGTCGCCGCATAGGCCGCCGCGCCGGCGCGAAAGCGATCGAGGGCCTGGGCCGAGCGCCGCAGATAAGTAGCGAAGCGCTCGCCGCCGTCGGCATCGGCGACGACCCCCTGAAAATAGGCAAACTCGGCCCAGTCCGAGGTGAGCGAGCCGGCGAGGCAAGTCGCCCGCCAATCGTCGGGATGTGCGGCGAGCCACTCGCTCGTGATCTTGTCCGCTTCGCCATAGCCGTCGTTGACCAAGGCGAAAACATCCGCCTCGTCGCGCCGCGTGGCGGCATCGCGCTGGACGACCATGTTTCGCCAATTCGAGCCGAGCTTGAGTCGCATCCGCTCAAGGAGCGAGACGACGAGGCTGGCGGGAACCTGATCGAGCGGTCCGAAGACCTGCACGATCTGCTCGCGGGTATAAATCTCGGCTTTGCTGTGGCAGAGGTCGAACGCGGTGACGGCGAGCGACTCATCGAGCAGGTCGCGCGTCGGGGCGTCGAGCGTCGCCAAGAGCGCGCCGAGCTGCCGCAAACTTTGCTCTTGCTCGGCGCGGGTCAGCACGATGGCGTGCCCCTCCAGCTTGTATTGCTTCAGCGCCTCGGGGGTGAAGCTGGGGTCGTGTTGCTGGGCCCATTTCAACAGATAGCCATTGGCAAGCTCGGCGGCGGCGGTCTTATCGCGGCGCGAAAACTCGGCCAAGAGCGGCACGATCCGGTCGGGATTGTCGGACAGCAGCGTCAGCCGGGCAACCATCAGCTTTACCTGGCTGGCCAGTTGCGGCTCCAAGGCGGAAAGCCAGGCCGCCGACGGCGCGGCCGCGAGCAACACTTCGATGGCGACATGCTGATACTTGTCGCGCGTCTCGGCGGTCGCCTTGCGCCACGAGGGGACGACAATCAGGCTTTGGTATCCTTCTCCCATCCAGTTGCGGGCATACAAATTGGCGAGCGTCGGCCCCGGCGGCGTGCTCAGTCGGCCGGCCGGCAGCAGCTTCATCACGGCGGCTTGCAGCTCGATATTCGTGTGGCGAACGGCGTAGTCGAAGTCGGCGAGGCCGCGGGCCGTTTTGCGACCGACGAGCGAGACGACCTCCCAGGCGAGCGCCGGCGGGGCCGCTGCGCCGAGAAGTTCCCCCAGGCGAGCGCGGGCCGTCGCGGGCGTGGCTTGTAGCAAAGCGAGATGCAGCTTATCGAGTGCCGCCTCGCGGTCGGCAGCGGTCAGGCTCGGATCGCGGAGTTGGCCGAGCAGCGGAGCCCAATCATCACCCGCTACCTTATCGCCCGATTCGGGCTTGATTCCCGCCGCCAGCTCGGGAATATCGCTTTCCGGAAGGCCGAAGAGCTTGGCTTCGTTCCAAAACTCAGCGGCCGCCAGGACGCGGGCCGCCGCATGACGCCGGGCGGGATCGTCGCCGCCGAGGCGGGCCGTTCCCTTTTGCAGCGCCGCGAGCAGCTCGCCGCGCGATTCGGACTTGGCGATCGTGTAGCTCAGCAGCTTGCCAATCGAAATGGTCTGTTTATCGTCGAGCGCGGTGGGGGAAGCATCGGCGATCCGCAACACGTCGGTCGCCAGCAGCACGGGCTTGGGATTGGCCCACATCAGGTCGCTGAGCAGCTTGCCATAAATTCGGGCGGGAAAATCGTTCGGATACTGGCTGACAAGATCGCGCAGCTTTTCCCATTCCCCCGCCTGGGCATAGAGCAAATAGCGCTGATCGTCGGGGAGCGTTTCGTCTCCCCCCGCGCTCAGCCGAGTGACCGCGCGAAACACATCGTCCGCCGAGCGGATGACTTTAATCTTGAGGCAAGCATCGGCCCGGTCACTGAGGGCCTTGAGGGCGGCTTTGGCTTCGTCCGCCTTGCGCTTCGCCTCGGCTTCGGCTTGCCGCTGCGCTTCGTCGGCCAGACGCTTGGCTTCGGCTTCGGCCTTGCGGCCGGCGGCGGGGGCCTTCGGGGGATCTTCCGCGCGCGCGGGCAGCGCGAGCGGGCCAGCCGCCAGCAGCAGGAGAACCATCCGCAGTCGAGCACGATTCATAGCGATCAGTCCAAGGGGCTAAGAGCCGCGTTCAAATTCCGGCGGGGTCACTTCGCCGTTATTCAGCGTCGGGGCGCGGGGACGACTATCGGGGGGAGCGACGCCGCCGCCGGCAGTCGGCGGAGTTTGCGTCGGGGGCGGAGGAATCAAGGCCAGTGTCGCATTGCCTCCCCCGCCACCGCCACCTCCCGCGGGTGGGACCGGGGGCGGGGGAAGATTGGCCGACTTAATGACCACTTCCAAATTCTGGCGGTCGAGCTCGTTGCGCTCCGGCGGGCTGTGCTCGGCCAGATAACGAAAATTCTGCCGCGACAATTCCCAGTGTCGCATCCAGACTTCCTTCTCGGCCGATTCGAGCCGCAGGGCGATCATCGCCTGATAATGGACGCGCCCCAGAAAATCGCGGGCATCGTGGGCCAGCGGCGAATTGGGGCCGTGCGTTGCTTCGACCATTTCGACGAACTGCCGTGTATCGGCCAAGGTTTCGTCGAGCTTGCCAAGCATGAACGCCGCCCGAATCTGGGCGAGGCGGAGTTGGTCGCGAGCCAAAGCCCCCGCCGAGGCGTCGTCAGCGGTCGTGGGGACCGCGTGAATCGCCTCGGCATAGGTGGCGACCGCTTGCTCCCAGTGCTGAGCCTGCTCGTAAGCCAGGGCATTTTCGCGCAGGGCGGCCGATTCGCGCCAGGCAAGCTCGCGTTGTCCCGGACCAAACTGATAGCTCAAGAGTCCGACCGGCACGAGCAGCCAGAGCACGACGAGCCATTTTTTCAGTGTCTTCACGCGGCTACCTCCTGAGCCGCCGGCTGGGGCGCGGGCAACTCGCGTTCGGCTTTCCAGGCCGCTCCGCAATATTCGAGCAGCAGCGGCAAGGTCGCCAGAATTGACGCGCCGGCGGCAATGGCGATGAGGGCGAAGTCCTTCCAGGTGAGGCCGATTTTCGCGGGGCGCGGGGGAGTGATGGCGAGCTCCGCCAGGGCCGACGATGGGACATGGCGGATGTTCACGTCGTAATACGACCCGCCGAGCTCGGCCGCCAAACGCCGCAGCACCCCCGATTGCTGCCGCGAATCATGCCCATCGATGAACGTGCCGACAACCGGATCACCGACCGCAAAAATCTGCACGTCCCGGATCGAGCGCGGGAGCTTGGGAATTTGGCTGAAATCGACGGTGTCGCCATCGGTGCAGAGGATCAGTGTCGTGCTGCCGGGGGTCCAATCGCGGGCCAGGTCGGCGGCGGCTTGCAAGCCTTCGATGACGTTGGTTTTGCCCGGCTCGAAGGCCCAGACTAGGGGGAGATTGTCGAGCACATTGCGGATGACCGCCGTATCTTGAGCATCGATCACCACCGGCCGGGCCGAAGTGAAAAACGCGACGATGCTGAACCGGGTCCGGCCGAGCGAAATGCGGGGAAAAATCCCTTCGATCACTTGCAGCACCCGCTGGCGGCGCTCCAGGTCGCGTTTTTCTCCCGCATCAACAATCGCCATGCTGGGCGAAACATCGAGCAACAGAATGATCCGCTGCAAATCTTCGGGAGCCGCTGCGTCGGCTTCGTGGCCGGTGGTGTCGAGCGCCTCGCTGGGGGAAATCACCAGGATGGCGAGTCCCCAGGAGAGCGCCGTTGCGGCCAAAACCCGGAGTGGACCGGCGAGCCTCGTCCAGCCGCGCGGGCGGCCGATGGGGCCAAAGGCGAGCCTTCCCACCGCCGCGCACCGGCGAGCATGAATCCGCTCGGCCCAAGCAGCCAGCAGCAGCACGACCGCCGCCAATGGCACCGCGACGTAGTTCGGGTTGAGGTCGGCTGGAGGCACGGAATCACCACGGCAAACGCCGCTTGGGGCGTCAATCGCCTGCCGCGGGTGGGAATGCGGATCGGCGGAAGGGAAAGGTGGGAAAGATCGAGAAGCCAAGCCGAAGTGGCGACACCCAGCTTGGATTTTAATCTATATAGACGGCCAAACCATCGCAACTATTGGCGCTTTGGAGTAGATTCCTCCCGCAGCGGCCAGTTTTCTCCGCCAGGGGGTGGCGATTAGACTGGCGGTGGTGGTACTAGCAGCCCGGTTTCTCTCCACCCGATTGCTTCACCCATGCCGAAACTCTTATGCATTCCTCGGATTTGCGGCCGCAGGCGGTGGTTGCTTCTCGCTGGCGCGCTAATGCTTGGCTTGTCGTCGGCAGTTGGCTTGGCGGCGGAACCAGCATCAGCGGCGAAGACAGCACCGAAGAAGACGGTCCGCCTGCTGACGATTGGCAACAGTTTCTCGAACGACGCGACGACCTATCTCGACGACCTCGCGACCGCGGATGGCAACCTGCTGGTGCATACGAACGCCAGCATCGGCGGCAGCCCGCTGAAGCTGCATTGGGACCGGGCGCAGGTCAACGAGCGTGATCCGGCCAGCAAAGACGGACTCTATTCGAGCGGCAAAGGGCTCAAGGAGCTGCTGCAAAAGGAGCCACACGATTTTGTCACGATTCAGCAGCGCAGCCTGAGCAGCCACGACGTGGCGACTTATCGCCCTTATGCGGCGAATCTGCAGGCGTACGTCAAGCAATACGCCCCACAAGCCGAGCTATTGTTGCACGAAACCTGGGCTTATCGGGTCGATGATCCGCGGTTCGGCGTCGCCAATCCGCCGGCCGGCGAGCCCAAGACGCAGCGCGAGATGTACGACGGCCTTGCGCGGGCTTATCGCACCCTTGCCGCTGAGCTGAAGGTGCGGCTTATACCGGTGGGAGATGCGTTCATCGCGGCCGATACCGATCCGCAGTGGGGTTATCGGCCCGATCTGAAATTCGATCTCAAAACGGCCCGGCCCCCCGCCCTGCCCGACCAAACCCATTCGCTCCACGTCGGCCGCACCTGGAAAAAGAACACCGCTGGCGTCCAATCGCTAGGCATGGATGGCCACCACGCCAGCACCGCCGGCCGCTATTTGGGAGCCTGCGTCTGGTACGAAGTGCTGTTTGGCGTCAGCTGCCTCGGCAACAAGTTTGTCCCCCCCGGCATCGATGCGGAGTATGCGAGGTTTCTGCAAACCACGGCCCACGCCACCGTCGCCGCGGTCGCCAAAAAGTAGGTCGGCCGAATGTAGGTCAGCCAGGCCCTGACTGACTAGCCCTGCCGATTGCCGCTCGATTTGCAATCGAGCGGCCCACCGACCCACGTTGCGCTTGATTTCCCGCTTCTGACCCGCGAAACTGAACATCCCTCCTGCTTCCCGGCCGAGACCCGTATGCCTCCCGCGCGTCAGTCATTTCACACCACCACTTCGAGCAAGTTGCTGGGCATCTTGCCAGCGGTATTGCTGCTGGTGACGTGCTGCTGGCCGGCGGTCGCGGTCGAGATCGACAAGCCGGCCGCCGAGGATGCGGCCTTTGCCCGCGAAGTGCTGCCGATCCTGCAGCGGCACTGTGCGGATTGCCACGGTGCGGACGATCCGGAGGCGGCCCTCGATTTGTCGAGCCGCCAGTCGCTGCTGGCCGGTTCGGAGTCGGGCTATGTCGTGGTGCCGGGCCAAGCCGCGGCGAGCATGATCGCGCAACTGATCGCCCCCGGCTCGAAGCCCCACATGCCGCCGGAAGGGCAATTGTCGGACGCCGAAATAGCGACGATTCGGAAGTGGATCGAGGCATTGCGGCCAAGCGATATGCCCGCGCGGCAGGCCGCGAGCAAAGGCCAAGACCACTGGGCTTTTCAGCCGCTGCGTCGTCCTGCGCTGCCGGAAGTCGAAAATCGGGCGTGGCTGGCGACCTCCATCGATGCGTTTATCCTGTCGAGACTGTCGGCGGCGAGGTTGGCTCCAATGAGCAAAGCCCCGCGCGAGGTACTGATCCGGCGTGCCTCTCTCGACCTTGTCGGCCTGCCACCTACGCCCGACCAGGTGCGCGAGTTTATCGCCGACCGATCTCCCGATGCTTATGAGCGGCTGATCGACCGGCTGCTGGCGTCGCCCGCCTATGGTGAGCGCTGGGGACGACACTGGCTCGACCTCGCCCGCTATGCCGACAGCGGCGGCTTTCATGACGATCTCGACCGTCCCCATGCCTGGCGTTATCGCGATTACGTGATCGCCAGCCTCAATGCCGATAAACCCTATGGACAATTCCTCCGCGAGCAGTTGGCGGGGGACGAGCTGGCGAGCGTGACCGCCGAGACCCTCGCGGCGACCGCCTTTTGCCGGAATGGGCCGACGAACGACGACAACATGGGGAACAACGCGACCGACCGGGAGAAATACCGGCTGGATCTGCTCGACGACGTAATCTCGACCACTTCTTCGGTGTTCTTGGGGCTGACGGTCGGTTGTGCCCGTTGTCACGACCACAAATTCGACCCGCTGCCGCAAACCGACTATTACCAACTGCTCGCCGTGTTCAACAGCGTCACTCGGAAGGAGATTCCCTTCGACGCCAACGGCCAGCCGCAACTCGCCGGCAAAGCTCCCGCCAAAGGGGAGCCGGGAATCATGGCGATCGCGGACATCGGCACCCAGCCGCGCGAGACGTTCGTCTTGTGGCGCGGGGATCTCGCCAATCGAGGCCCGCGAGTAGGTGCCGGGGTGCCGCAAATTTTGGCCAGCCGGGGGGACCCTTATTTGCCGGCAAAAACCGAGCGTTCCACCGGGCAGCGGCTGGCGCTGGCGGATTGGCTGGCCCAGCCCGAAAATCCGCTGACGTGGCGCGTCGCGGCGAACCGGCTGTGGCAGCATCATTTTGGCCGGGGGATCGTCGCCACGCCGAGCAATTTCGGCCTGACCGGCGCGGCACCGACCCATCCCGAATTGCTCGCCTGGCTGGCGGCCGAAATGGCGGAAACCGGGGGTCACTGGAAGAGAATTCATCGGCAAATCGTCGGCTCGGCGACGTATCGACAGTTGTCGCAATCGAGCGCGGCGGGGCTGGCCGCCGATCCGCAGAACCTGCTCCTGTGGCGCATGAACAAGCGGCGGCTGGAGGCCGAGGGAATTCGCGACAGCGTCTTGGCCGTCGCGGGCACACTGAATAGCCAGCGCGGCGGACCGGGGGTCAAACCCCGAATTCCGGCGGAGCTGCTCGTCGCCAGTCAGCGCAACAAGTGGCCGGTGGTCGAGCGCGAAACCCCCGAGCATTGGCGGCGGAGCGTTTATGTCTATGTCAAACGGCAGCTTCCTTTCCCGCTGCTGGAGCTGTTCGATGTTCCCAATACGGCGCAAACTTGCGACCGCCGGGACGAAAGCACCGTGCCGACCCAGGCGCTGGTGCTGATGAACGACCAATTCACGCAGGAGCAAGCCGGCTGGCTCGCCCAGCGCGTGCTGCAAGAGGCCGGCGGCGATCGCGCCGCGCAGGCGCAATTTGCATTGCGACTGGCCCTGTGCCGCGAGCCCGCCGCGACCCGCGTGCAGGAAGCAGTCGCTTTCCTCGACCAACAGCATGCCGCCCACCAGCAGCCAGGCGCGCCTGCCGACGCGGCGGCGAAAGCGGCGCTGACCGACCTGTGTCACGTGCTGCTCAATTGCAACGAGTTTTTGTACGTCGAATGAGAATGCTGAAGAGCAAGTCCATACTAACCCGAAGCGTCAGCGGGGGAGATGCTTCATCCAGGCAGTCCCTTGCTGACGCTTCGGGTTAATATCCAAGGAACCAGAAATGCAGTCACTAAGCCGCCGCGAACTCCTCGCCAGCCTGGGAGGCGGTTTTGGCACGCTCGCCCTGCGCGGCCTGCTGCAACAGGATGCGGCATTGGCGGCCGATGCGCCCGCCTCGCGCGACAATCCGCTGGCCCCGCGGCCACCCAAATTTGCCGCGAAGGCCAAGTCGGTCATCTTCCTGTTCATGTACGGCGGCCCGAGCCACCTCGACCTGTTCGATCCCAAGCCCGCCCTGGAAAAATGGAGCGGCCAGCCGATCCCTGTCTTCAAGCAGGACGACGTTTTCCGCAAAGGAAGCAAAAACGCTGCCTTGCCCAGTCCGTACAAATTTGCCCGGCATGGCGAATCGGGTATGGAGATCTCCGAGACCTTTCCGCACCTCGCGAAGCTGTCCGACGAGCTGTGCGTCATTCGCTCGATGCATGCCGAGAGCAACAATCACGGCCCGGCCCTGTTTCAGATGCAAACCGGCGCTCGCCTTTCCGGCCGGCCCAGCATGGGCTCGTGGGTGACGTATGGCCTGGGGAGCGAGAACGAAAATCTGCCCGGTTTCGTGGTGCTGATGGATCGGGACGGCGCTCCGGTCAACGGGGCGCTCAACTGGTCGAACGGCTTCATGCCGGCGGCGTACCAGGGAGTCACGTTCCGCCCCAGCGGCGACCCGATCGCCTACCTCAATCCCCCCGCCGGCGTTTCGCGTGCGCAGCAGCGGGCCCGCCTCGATCTCTTGGCCAAGTGGAACGAGCAACATCTGGCCGAGAATCCCGGCGAAAGCGCGCTCGCCGCCCGCATCGCCTCCTACGAACTGGCCTACCGCATGCAGTCGCACGCCGACGAGGCGGTCGATGTCGCCCAGGAGCCGGAGCATATCCGGCGGATGTACGGGCTCGATGATAAGGTCACGGCCCATTTCGGCCGGAATTGCCTCTTGGCGCGGCGGCTCGTTGAGCGGGGCGTGCGCTTCGTGCAGATCTATAGCGGCGGCAACGAAGGCCCCAAAGCGTGGGATGCCCATGACGACATCCGCAAGAACCACGATCTGCATTGCGGCGAGACGGACCTGCCCATTGCCGGCCTGATTACCGATCTCAAGCGCCGCGGCCTGCTCGATTCGACGCTCATCATCTGGGGAGGCGAGTTTGGCCGCACGCCATTCGCCGAGGACGGCAAAGGGCGCGACCACCACGCCAAGGCGTTCACCATGTGGCTCGCCGGCGGCGGCATCAAAGGGGGCGTCACGCACGGCGAGACCGACGAGTTCGGCTACAACGTCGTCAGCCAGCCGGTGTCGGTGCCCGATTTGCACGCCACGTGCCTGCATCTCTTGGGGCTCGACCATACGCGGCTGACGTATCCGGTCATGGGGCGCGATTTCCGCCTGACCGACGTGAGCGGAACCGTGCTCCATGAGCTGATTGCCTGAGGTTGCCCACCGATGCGCTACGGCCTGCGAACCCTGCTCCTGGCGCTCGCTTTCGCCCCCGTCGGCATTTGGCTCGTGTCGCTCGCCTTGCCGACGCTCGTGGTGCTGGTCGATGAGACGATTGCCAACGTTCGCTGGCTGGCGACGCGGTAGCGCACCGAAATGAACTCACTTGCTTGCCAGCCCGCTGCCGATGTATAAAGTATTTTCGATGCGATTGCCCCCCTGCCGATTGATCCCGCCTGCCTGCCACCCGACCCGCCTGGAGGTGCCTCGATGAGCGATGCCTTTGACCTCAACCGCGCTTGCCGCGATTTTCGCGCAACCGATGCCTCGCGGCGCGGCTTTTTGCATGCGGGGGTCCTTGGCACCGCCGGCTTATCGCTGGCCGGCCTGTTGCGGGGCGAAGCGGCGGGGGCGGCCGTGGCGGCGAAGAATCCCCCGGCTGCCGCGGCGGGGAACAAGAAGCTCAACAACGTCATCATCCTCTGGATGCGCGGCGGGCCAAGCCATATCGATATGTGGGATCCCAAGCCCGACGCCCCGGAAGAATTTCGCGGCGAGTTTGGCACGATCAACAGCAAGGTGCCGGGCATTCAACTGACCGACATGCTTCCCAAGACGGCCGCGATCACCGATCAGTGGTCGATTGTCCGCAGCTTGCACCACGGCGATGCCGGCCACTCGACCGGCGATCAGATGTGCTTTACCGGCTATGGTCCGGGGCGCAACCCGGACGAAAACGTTTCGCCCAGTTGCGGCTCGATCGTGGCCGAGCAGCTTGGCAAGCTGAATCCGGAGCTGCCGGCCTATGTGATGATTCCCAAGATGGTGCCCGGCACCGGCGCGGGGTATCTGGGGGTTTCCTACAAGCCCTTCGAAACCGGTGCCGACCCGGCCCAAACCGGACCGTTCAAAGTCGAGAATTTCGCCCTGGCCGAGGGGCTTTCGGTCAATCGGCTCGGCGACCGGCGGCAGCTGCTTTCGGGGCTCGATAAACTGAGGGCCCAGGTCGATGCCAGCGGCCGAATGGACGCCACCGATCAGTTCGGCCAAAAGGCCTGGGACGTGCTCAGTTCGCCCGCGGCCCAAAAGGCGTTCGATCTTGACAGCGAGCCGGCCCACATTCGCGAGCGTTATGGTTTCATGCCGGCGTTCGACCCCGGCGCGGCCGACCGCTGCGGCGCGCCCGCCTGGAGCCAGCGAATGCTGCTGGCCCGGCGACTTGTCGAGGCGGGGGTGCGGCTGGTGACGGTCGATCTCCGCTGGTGGGATACGCACGTTATGGGCTTCGATTCGCTCCGCCGGGGCTTTTTGCCGCGGTGGGATCAGGCTTATACGGCGCTGATCAAGGATCTTTCGGAGCGGGGGTTGCTCGAACGAACGCTGGTGGTGGCCTGGGGAGAATTCGGCCGGACGCCGCGCGTCAACAACAACGCCGGCCGCGACCACTATCCCAATGTCTTCAGTGCCGCCTTGGCCGGAGGCAAGGTGAAAGGGGGCCGCATCGTTGGCTCGTCCGACAGCAAAGGGGCCTTTCCCAAGGACAACCCGAAAACGCCGCAAGATGTGCTCGCCACGATCTACGACCATCTCGGCGTCGATATCCACCGGCACTATCTTAACGATGCCGGCCGCCCGATGAAAACGCTCCCCTTCGGCACGCCGATTCGCGAGCTGTTCTAAGCCTACCGATTTACCGGCTCGTCGAGCTGAATGCTCGGTCCGTCGCTGGCGCGGAGCAAAATCTTGTAGGTCTTTCCCTTTTGGGCCTTGATGTACGGTGCGTCGCCGTGGGCGGCGCGAATGCCTAGTTCGGCGGCTTTGGCGTCGTCGTTGGCGATGCTCCAAAAGTCGTCGAAGATTTTGCGCTCGAAGTCGCTCATCTGCCCGCCGCGGGCATAAGCCGTCGGCGCGGCCCCTTCCTTGTCGAGCGGAAAGCCCTCATCCGGCTTCTGGTTGCTGCCAAACAGCCGCTTGAAGACAATGAGCGACGTTCCCCGCTCCAAATCGGCTGATTCGATGTACTTATCGTCGAACTTGACGACCCAGCCATCGACATACACCGTGTCGCCCGGAATCGAAAACTTCCGCGGCGCGTCGATGGGTTGCCCCTCGTCGTTGAGCTCGACGAATTCGACGGTGGTGGTCGTCTGGCCGGTCGCGTCGTCCTTGGTCTGGTCGAGCACGGTCAGCTTCGCCACGCGATGATCCACCTTCAGCAGCTTGAGCGAAGTGTTGAGCTTCTCCACTTCGACGTTCAGCTTGTCGATGGTCGCCGCCTTGGCGACGATGTCCGCTTTGGCGGCGGTGAGATCGGATTCGGCCTGAGCGAGCTTCCCCTCCGCCTCGGCCAGCAGTTTGGCCTTGGCCTGGGCTTCGAGCTCTTTGGCGTTGAACGCCGTGAAGCCGTACCAGCCGGCGGTTCCCGCGCCGCCGAGCACCACAATGGCGATCAGCGTGCGGAGGAAGCTATTGATCGTCGAAACGCTTTCAATGGTGCCAGCCATGTCAGTCTCCTCTTCCCAAAAGTCGCCGGACTGCGGCGTCGATGTTGGCCTCGCGCATCAAACTCTCTCCCACGAGCATCGCATCGACCCCCGCCTCTTGTAAGCGTAGCACGTCGGCCCGCGTGTGAATGCCGCTCTCGCCGACGAGGACACAGTCCAGCGGAATCTGGTCGCGGAGGCGAATCACGTGACCCAAATCGACCTGAAACGACCGTAAATCCCGGTTGTTGACGCCAATCAGTTGCGCCCCGGCCGCCAGCACCCGCGGCAGGTTCTCCGGCTCATAAAACTCGACCAGCGGCGTTAAACCCAACTCCAGGGCTTCGTTGTGCAGCCCGCGAAGGTGGCAATCGTCCAGGCATTCGGCAATTAGCAGCACGGCGTCGGCCCCGGCCGCGCGGGCCTCCACAAGCTGGTAGGTATCCAGAATAAAGTCTTTTCGCAACAGCGGAATTTCGACCGCCGCCCGGATTTGCCGAAGGTAGTCGAGGCTCCCCTGGAAATAGTGCTCGTCGGTCAGCACGCTCAGGCAATTTGCGCCCGCGGCTGCGTAAGTGCGGGCGATGGCTACCGGGTCGAAGTCGGCCCGGATTACTCCCTTGCTGGGGCTCGCCTTTTTTACTTCGGCGATCAGCTTGATCGGCCCCGCCGCGGCCAGCGGAGCAAAAAAATCGCGCACTGGCGGAGCGTCCGCCAGGCGCGCACGCAATTCCACCAGCGGCAAGCGCCCTTTCGCCGCGTCGATTTCGCGGCGCTTCGTGGCGACGATCTCATCCAGAATGGTGGGCACTAGATTCAGCACTCTTCCGAGAAAAATCAGCAACTCTCGCCAAAAATCTTCTCACCCACCGACTTACTTTGAGAGTTTGCCCAGTGCGGCCAACACTTCGTCGGCCGCAGCGCGGCCACCGTGCGTAGTGCTGACTTTCGAGAATCTTACCTTCCCGTCCGAATCGATCAGGAAGGTCGCGGGATAAGCGGTCTCGTTCGCCGCATCCCAGCGCAATCGGTACGCCAAGGTCAGCTCAAAATCGGGGTCCAGGGCCAGGTGAAAATTGTCGGGAAGCGTCTTGCCGCGAGCAAACTCACCGGCATGTCGCGACAAATCCCTCGCCGCGCCGGGATAAACCAACACCACCGTGGCTTTGGCGCTCGCGAATTTCTTTGCCGAGCCGAGCAACTGTTTGGTCTGGGTGTTGCACGCCGGACACTGATAGCCGGGATAGCCTCGCAGCACGGCCAACACGACGGGGCCCTGTTTCAGCAATTGAGTCAGGCGAATTTTCTCGCCCGACAAGGTCGCCAACTCAAAATCGGGCGCGACCGACCCCTCCGCCGGTGCCGAACCTTTCTCGGCACCGGTCGAACAGGCCGACGAAATGGTCAACGCCAAGAAACCGAACACCAGCCACCCGTATTTCCGCACCAACATGCCGCTCCTCCTGGAAAGCATACCCCCACTTTCATGATAGCAGGTCTCGTTGCGGGGCAAGGTGCCGACTCTAACGCCGCGGATTCGGAATCTCCAGCAACGTATAGGGAATCAGCGCCAGGGCATAAATCTTCTCCGCATCCTTCCCTTCGCACACGCCGAGAATGACGTGCTTGGTCGTGCTCGTCCCGTCCTTCAGCTTGGCGATGCCGCCGTGAAAAGGGAGCGGCTTGCCGGCGGGGTCGGTCATGGGCGTATAGTCGGGATTGGCGATGGAGACGGGGCCGTGGTCGGTCGGCTCCTTCTCGCCGGGTCGAAAACTGACGAGGTGCAACAGGTTCGACACTTCCTGGCCGTGCTCCGTCACGGCGACCCACACCGTTCCAGAGTTGCCGATGCACATTGCCCGGCAGTCGGTCGATTTCGCGCCGCCGATCAGCGTGCCGATGGTCTTGCCGGGGAGCACGTTCCCCTCGCCGGTCAGGTCGTACGCAATCAAGTGATTGCCACTCATGGGGACGCAATACAGCGTCTTGCCGTCGGTAGAAATGTCCCAGTTCAGCGGGTCGGGCTTGGCCAGGGCGACGCGGCTCGCTTCGGAGGGGGCCTGGCCGTCAATCGTCTGCTTGAGCCGTTCCAGCTTGTCGGAGCGGGGATCGAAGCGGGCGATGTCGCCGCCGAGAATGGGGTGATAAGCCCGCCCCTGGTGATCGACGACGATAAAGCCGTAGAAGTGCTCGGTGTCAATCAGTTCGCGGTATTTACCGGTCGCGAGGTCGAGAATCAGGAACACCGCGTTCTCGCCAGGGCCGGGGCGATGGTCGGCACAGGTCGAAATATACGCCACCCCGCGTTTCTCATCCGGCGTAATGCTGTTGATCCCCTGATAAGGGACGGGAATCGGATAGACCTTGGTTTCGCCGGTCTTCGGGTCATAAACCATCGGATAACCGCCGGGATAGTCCTCGCGCTTTTCGGTCGCCGTGGGATATCCCTGTTTGGTGCCGAAATAGATTTTGCCGCTTTCGCCGACATTGCAGCGGGTGTGGATTTTCGACTGAGCGCCGAAGCCGCGCAGGTCTTTGCCGATCGCCTTGTGGCAATCGACGACCGCCTTCATCTGCTTCGATTGCGGATTAAACTCGACGAGCCACGAGTTGACCGCGTTGGCGTGCGTGCCGATATAGAGCTTGCCGTCGTGGCCGGGAACGATGGCGAAATAGCCTTCCCCTTCGGGGGCCGTTTCCTTGGGCACCGCATAGGCCGTGGCGGGCAGCCACTTGCGCGGGGCGTTTGGCTCTTCCGCGCGGGCCAGGGCCGACAGGCTCAACAGGCCGTAAAACACCGTTCCCGCCGCGATGGTAAATCGTCGCCACATTGCTGATTCTCCCGTGCGATTGAATTCGTTGGGCTGCCTTTCTGAGGGCTTAGTTATACCGTTTTGCGACCCGAAAGTCCTTTCGCGGTGCTCCGCCAGCGACTATATTCGAGCCAGTTCGGTCAGGTTGCTTTTACTTGGAGTTTGCTCGATGAAGCGCGTCATCTCGCTAGTGTTGATGCTCGTGATTGCTCTGTCCGCCACGGCCGCCTGGTCGTACTACAAGCTCGCCGGTTCCGGCGAGGCGATGGCCGACGCGGCTGGCAAGTTTTTGGGCACCCTGTCGCCCGATCAGCGGGCCAAGGCCGAGTTGGCGTACGACGTTCCGCAGCGGACCGACTGGCACTTCATTCCCAAGCCGACGCGCAAGGGGGTGCAAATTCGCGAAATGACGCCGGACCAGCGCACGGCGGCGCTCGCGCTGCTGAAGACGACCCTCAGCGAGGTGGGCTATGGCAAGGCAACGAAGATCATGGAGCTCGAAAACCTGCTGAAGGAGCTCGAAAAGAACAAAGTCGGCGGCAACATCCGCGATCCCGAGCGCTACTTCTTCACCGTCTTCGGCAAGCCGACCGCCGAGGGGAAGTGGGGCTTATCGATCGAGGGGCATCACTTATCGCTGAATTTCGTGGTCGATAAGGGGCACGTCGTCTCTTCAACGCCGACGGTGTTCGCCACGAACCCCGCCGTGGTCATGGACGATTATCACCCCGCCGCGAAGAAGGGAACGCGCGTGCTCGCCAAGGAAGAGACGCTGGCGTTCGACCTTCTGGCTTCCCTCACCGCCGACCAGCGGAAAGTCGCCATCATCGCCGAGAAGGCCCCCGAAGAGGTTCGCAATGCCGGTCAGCCCCAGCCACCGACCGACGCCCCGGTCGGCCTTGCCGCCAACAAGCTCCGCGATAAGCAACAGGCCATTTTGCGGGCCCTCATTGACGAATATGCGGGCTGCTTGCCGGCCGATGTTGCCAAAGAGCGGCTCGAAGCGATCGAAAAGGCCGGCATCGGGGAGGTCCACTTCGCCTGGGCCGGGGCCGATAAGCCGGGCATCGGCCACTATTATCGCCTGCAAGGGCCGACGTTTTTGATCGAGTTCGTGAATGTGCAGCCCGATGCCGCCGGCAACCCCGCCAATCATATTCATTCGATTTGGCGCGATATGGCCGGCGATTTCGCGATCGCGATCAAATAAGGTTCGGTTCGCCTATCGGCAAATCCAGCGTCACTAGTAGGGCTTGCTCACCACTTCCCCCGACAATCCACGCCGCTCGGCCGGGGGCAAATAGGCTCGATCCTCCGCTTCGGGGTCGAACTGGGTCCAAGATTCGTGAAATGTCGCGGCCGTCACGCGCCGCAGCTCGCCACCATCGTGCCAAACCGTTTGCCAGCGGCGGTTGATCCAGTCGAATTCGGGCGTTTGAGGGGGCGATTTCCAAAGCCGCCACGCAAGTACGCGAAAGGCCCCTTCGTCTCCGTACCAGCCCCAGAATATGACTTGAGAGAATACCTGCCGCCCTTCGGGATCGAAGTAGTGATTCAGCTCGATCACATCGGCCTGGTCGGTCGGAATAGCGGCATACGGAACCAGGCCCCAAGCCGCCCACAGCACCAGCGCAGACACGGGCAAAATCTCTAGGGAACTACGACTGCATCAGCCGCTCTGTTTTTCGCGTCGGCTGACATTCGAATTATTGCAGCGGCCGCGTGGCGGGCAAGTTTGCGGTGATTGCAGAGCGCGGAGTTGACGCTACGGAGTATGAATTTTTCGCGTGAGTGTACTATCCGGGGGTACGCGACCGCGCGACAATGCAAGCTCCCAACAAGGCAATGCTCGCCTGTCGGCCTCGTCCCGCAAACTCATCTTCCTCCTGGGAGTTTTCGCAATGGTTCGGCATTCGTTTCTCTCGTGGCTGGCCTTCTTGGCCGCCGGTTTGATTTGCCAAACGAGCCTGCTCGCGGCCGATGACCCGGCCGACGCCGACATCCGCGCGGCGACGGCACGGTTGGTGAAGGCGTTTGACGCCGGCAATTCGGCCGAGATGGCCGCGATGTTCCTGCCGCAGGGGGAATTGATCGACGAGACCGGCACGATCTACCAGGGACAAAAGGAACTGGCCGCCGCCTTCGCGAAGTTCTTCGAGAAATATCCTGGCGCGAAGCTGGCGGTCGATGTCGAGTCGGTCCGCTCGCTCGGCCAATATCTAGCCATCGAAGAAGGAACCCGCTACGTGGTCGTCAAAGGCAAGGAAGGAGATGAAAATCGCGCCCACCTGCGCTATAGCGCCGTCCGTGTGAAATCGGCCGGACCCGCCGGACAGTGGTATATCGCCTCCTGCCGCGAGTTCACTGCCGATCCGATTCCCACCCCACACGAACGCCTGATGCCCTTGTCATGGGTTGTCGGCGATTGGATCAACGAAGGGACTGACGGAGTCGCGAACATTTCCTATCGCTGGACTGAGGACGGCAACTTCTTGCTCGCCGATTTTCACATCACCATTACCGGCAAATTGGCGCTCAAAAGCACGCAGCGCATCGGCTGGGATCCGCTCACCGGCAAGGTGCGGTCGTGGCTGTTCGATAGCGACGGCGGCTTTGCCGAGGGAACCTGGACGATGGTCGAGGACGGCTGGGTAGTGAAATCGCAAACGACGAACCCCGACGGCACGGTCGGCTCGGCGACGATCACGATCTCTCCGAAGGACAAAGATCATTTCACGATCAAGGGAACCGACCGGATCATCGGCGATGCGCGGGCTCCCGATTTTGAGATCGCGATTGCCCGTCGGCCCCCAGTCGCCACCAAGTAACCCCCCACTCATCCGGAGCATAGCCATGAAACGAACCTTTGTTTGGTGTGGGGTACTCGTGCTCGCCTGCTCGCCTGCGGTGGTTTTCGCCCGCGGCGGCATCGGCGGCTTTGGCGGCGGCGGTGGACGCGGGGGAGGCTTTGGCGGTGGTGGCGGCGGCGGTGCTCGGCCGTCGTTTGGAGGGGGCGGAGGTGGAGGAATTGGCGGCGGAAGTCGCCCGAGCATGGGAAACATCAGCCGGCCGGCGGTTTCGCGGCCGAGCGGCGGCGGTGGGGGCGGACTCGGCGGCTTTAGCCCCTCTGGTGGCCGGCCGAATATCTCGCGCCCCAGTCTGCCGACCGGAGGCGGTGGCGGCGGCCGGCCATCGATTTCGATGCCCGGTAATTTGCGGCCTACGACTCGTCCCTCGCTACCCGGTGGAATCGGCGGTGGCGGAGATCGACCATCGCTGCCTGGTGGCGGGAACCGACCCACTTTGCCCGGTGGTGGCAATCGGCCAACGCTACCGGGAGGTGGAGATCGACCATCCTTTCCCGGCATTGGCGGCGGAGATCGGCCGAGCTTTCCCGGTATTGGTGGCGGGGATCGCCCATCGTTTCCAGGCATTGGTGGCGGCGACCGGCCAACTCTTCCCGGCCGTCCTGGTGGAGGTGGTTCGGGAACCGAACGGCCGCGGCCGGAGTTTCCCACGCGCCCGGGCGGTGGCGACCGGCCTATCATCGGCGGCGGTGGCAATCGACCGACCTTTCCCGATCGACCGATCATCGGCGGGGGCAACAATAACAACATTATCGGTGGCGGAAACAACATCATTGGTGGGGGCAACAACATCAACATCAATCGCCCGGGCTGGGGCGTTGGCAATCGACCCGGAGATTGGAATAACGGCTGGGGGGATCATTGGCACAACAATTGGGTGAACCCGCGCTACAACTGGTATCACGGCTGTTGGCATGGCCATTGGGGGAACGGCTGGTACTCGCCCGTCGTCTGGGGCGTCACCGGCTGGGGTCTCGGCGCGGCTTGGGCCGGCAGTGGTTGGGGTTATGGGACGACGTATTACAACCCGTATTACGACAACACCAGCACGGTCTATAACTACTCGCAGCCCGTGCAGGTGGTGCAGCAAGCGAGCGACGACCCGAATGCGGCCCCTCCGCCGCAAAACGACCAGGCGATGATGCTGTTCGACAGCGGCCTCGCCTCGTTTAAGGCGGGCCGCTATCAGGAAGCGCTCACGAGCTTCGATGCTTCGCTCAAGCTCTTGCCCGGCGATGCCGTGCTGCACGAAGTGCGGGCCCTGACGCTCTTTGCATTGGGTCGCTTCAAGGAATCGGCCGCGGCGCTCAATTCGCTATTGGCGACCGCTCCCGGCATGGACTGGACGACGATCACGAATCTTTACGGCTCGACCGACGATTACACCGCCCAGCTCCGCAAGCTAGAGGCCTATATAAAGGCGAATCCGACCGATGCGAGCGCGATTTTCCTGCTCGCTTATCACTATCTGGTGATCGGCGATCAGGATTCGGCGGTCAAAATGCTGCGGGTCGTCGTTCGCGAGCAGCCGAAAGATGTGACCGCTCAGCGAATGCTGGCC
This sequence comes from Pirellulaceae bacterium, assembly GCA_033762315.1. Lineage (GTDB taxonomy): Bacteria > Planctomycetota > Planctomycetia > Pirellulales > Pirellulaceae > CAYLLN01. The sequence continues at coordinate 9,525 of JANRLS010000205.1, read as the reverse complement.
GCACTGGCTCCGCCGGAAACGGCACCCGCCGAGACGACTCCTCCGCCGCCCCCCACCACGACCGATGCTCCGGCCGGTCCGCAGACCGATCTCGTCGGCAGTTGGGTGGCAATGGCTGGGGGAACAACGATCGAGCTGACCGTGACCGACGATTCCAAGTTCACCTGGAAGGCGACTCAGTCCGGCCAGGCTCCCATCGAACTATCCGGAAATCTTGAAGCCACCGCCGACATGCTTGTGCTCGAAAACAAAGAGCAAGGAAACATGGTCGGCCAGGTGAAGTCGGGGGGCGCCGATAAGTTCACCTTTGTCATGTCCGGCGCGCCACCCGGTTCCGGCGGGCTCGATTTCACGCGGAACAAATAGCCGCCGGATACGGGCAACGAACGATCTTCGAGCAGCCGGGACCAAACTTGGTCCCGGCTGCTCTTTCCCCTACTTCGCACGGCTCGTTTCCAGTAGCTTATCGACCCGCTCTTCAAACTCCCGTACCACCTGCCAATCCTTCTGATACGAAACAGGGACGAATTTGGTCTGGTTCGCCGGGGCATAAGCGGCGGCGAGAGAAGTCCCTTCCCAAGGGAACTTGAGAAACGCTTCCTTCACCTTGTCCGCCAGTTCGGGCTTGAGCTGGTGGGCGTACACAAAGCAAGCTGGCGGGAACTTTTGCGACTGATAAATCGACCGGATGGCGTCCGCTTTCACTTCGCCCCGGCCAATCATTCGCCGCAACAGGTCGCTCGCGACCGGCGCGGCATCGGCCTTGCCGGCGGCAATGTCCTTGATCGCCTGCTCCTGGCCAGCGACGAACGCCGAACCATAGTCGCGCTCCGGACGCAGGCCAAATTCGCTCCACAGCAGCACCAGCGAAGCCTTGAAGCCGGAGTGCGAGTAGAGCGAGGCAAAGAGCACTTTTTCGGCCCCCTTCAAGTCGGCCGGCTTTTGCACCCGGCTGGCGGCGGGAACGATGATCTCTACCTCGTAGCCGAATTGGCCGTCGTCGTCCGCCATGACGCAGAACGGCACGCCCCCCCCTTCGTTGACGCCGAGCGTGACCGCTCCCGTGTTCAAACAGGCGAGGTGGATCTTCCCCGCGCGCAAATCGTGCGCCTGCCGCAAGGCGGGAGGGACCGGATTGTTTGGCGAGGAGAAACTCTCTTCGGTCCGCAGCACCAGTCGCACTTCCTTGTCGGTGACATCCTCCAGGTGCTGCACGAAATCGGCCCAGTTGCGCTGTTCCAGGGCCAGATCGCGCCCGAGCAGCTCAAACTCGAGTATGTCGGGATCGAGCAATTTGTCGGCATCGGCCGGCGGATCGGCGACCAGGTCCTGATCGGCATCGGCCAGCCCCTGGGCCAGGCTTGTTGGCGATTGCAGGGCGTTTTTCACGCTGTCGAGAAAATCGACCCGCGTCACCGCACGCTCGGCATCGTAAGCTAGCCAGCCGAAGACCCCTAGCACCACGATTCCGCACGGAATCGCCACCAGCAGCACATTTTTGAGCGAGACCTTGCGCCGCGGGGGCGAAGAAACATCGGCGGACATACGGTGATCCCCAGCAAGTAACGAAGCCAAGAGCAGTCAAGCGGCGAACGAAGAATTTCGCCCGGCAGAGCGCCGCCGGCCTGGGCGAGACGCGAAATTATCCGCCGGGAATCGCGCGGCTGTAAAGCACGCTTCGCCAAACCTTAATTCACGATGTTCCGGAGCGGCAGGCCGAGCAACGCCCGGCGGCACGCCTCGGCCCCTTTGACCCGCATGTCGCGAAGCCCCTCTTCGCTGTAGAAGGCGTTGTGGGCATTCAGAATGACCCGCACATGGGCCGGATGGCTCGGATCGCGCCAGGCCACCACCAGTGGATGGTCGGCCGGCGGGGGCTCGTGAGGCAGCACGTCGATTCCCGCCCCGGCGAGGCGACCGCTGGCGATGGCCGCGGGAATCGCCGTCACATCGACCACGCCGCCCCGCGACGTATTCACCAGATACGATCCCCGCGGCATTTGCTCGATCGCGGCGGCATCGATGATGTGGTGCGTTTCGGGAGTCAACGGGCAATGACAACTCACGACATACGCCTGGCCGAGCAGCTCCGCGAGCGTCTCGACCCGCCGCGCGCCAATCGCCTTATCGTAGCCGTCCGCCTTGTAAGGATCGTAAAATGCCACGTCCATGCCGAGCGCCTTGGCCCGCAAAGCTGCTGCCGTGCCGATGCGACCGAGGCCGATCACCGCAAACACCTGTCCCCGCAAGCGGCGGAGCGGAGCGACATGGCCGTACCGCCAGTCGGCGTTCGCCGGCCGCAAAATCGTGTTTTGCAGGGTGATGCCGCGCGTCAGAGCCAGCATCATGCCGATGGCCGAATCGGCGACTTCCTCGTTGCCGTAGTCGGGGACATTGGCCACCGGGATGCCGCGCGACCGGGCGAAGGCGAAATCGACGTTGTCGAATCCCACCCCGCAGCGGACGATCAATTTGCAGCGCGCGAGCCGCTCGATCGTGGCTCGCGTCACCTTGAGGGTGTGATAGACCATCACCGCGTCGGCATCTTCGACCCGCCCCCAAAGTTGCTCTTCGGCGGTGACATCGAGGGACTCGACCGTCGCCAGGTCTCCCAAAATGCCCTGTTCGACCGCGAGCGACCCATGCTGAAAATCGGCGATAACCACGCGTGCCTGGCTCATGATGCGACGATCATCGGCCCGCGCGGCACGCCCGGCAAGCCCCCCCGGACCAAACCTGACGAGCGTGGCGGCCCCACCAGTTTGCCGGATCGTTCCGTTCGGACCGGCTGCGCCGATTTCTCGGCGGAATAATCGCTAAGTCCGCCCCTTTCGGCCGCCGCCGTCCCAGGCGCGGGCTAGACTTCCGGCGGGACAGCGTCCGCCGCGGCGCTCCCGGCATTGCCCCCCTCGCTTCGCCATGCTCGAAAAACGAAATCTTCGCCTGGACCTCGCCGCGCTCGCGCTGTTCGCGCTCGCCGTGTTTCTGGGTCTGGCCCTTGCCAGCTACGACCCGGCCGATCCGATCGGGGGGGCGGTTGTTCCCTTTAGCCTCATCCACCCGGCCGACCCGCTCGTTCATCCGCCTCATACACGCGCGCAAAACCTGTGCGGCGCTTGGGGAGCCTGGGCCGCCAGCGCGCTCTTCACCTGGCTCGGCGTCGGCGCTTACTACCTGGTGCTGGCTTTGGCGACCGTTGATTTTCAGTTGCTGCGGCGGCGCGAAATTGATGCCCCCGCACCACGGGCCATCGGTTGGATTGCCTCGCTCTGGGGAGTGACGACGATTGCGGCGCTCGCCTTTCCGGCGGCTTCCCCCGGTCCGGTGATTGGTCCGGGGGGCTATTTGGGAGCGCTCGGCAAGGCGATGCTCGAGATGCACTTTGCCACGGTCGGCGGGCTGATTCTGGCCGGCAGCGTGACCCTCGGCGGCCTGCTCCTCTGCACCGACTATGCCCTGCTTCGCTGCGCGGGTTGGCTGTGGCAAGTGGCCCGTGGCCGACGAGCCGCCAGCAAGCCGGCCGTCATCGGCAATAAGGGGGCGGCCAAGCGCAACGCGACCGATCTCGACCCGCAATTGCTGCATGGCGATGGGGTGCCGATCAAAATGCGCGGCAAAACCCTCGATAAGCCTGCGAAAGCCGAACCCGCGGCCGAGCCGGTGGACGACGAAACCGCCGCCGGGGCGGGCGAAACCGACGGGAATCCCATGCAGTTGCGGGTCGTCACGCCTGGCGACAAGGCCGACGCTGCTCAGCCCACGACGCGCAAGGATGAGGCCGAGAATCCCCTGCGCGTCAAAAATCCGGCGGATCGCAAGAAAGAAGCGGCCGCCCGCGAGCGGGAAGAGCTGATGCGGAAGATGAACGAGGCCAACCCGCTGGCCGATCCGCAGGAATATGAACTGCCGCAACTCGACATGCTTCTGCCGAGCGAAAACGTCAATTTCGAGGCCCAGGCGAGCGAAGTCCGCCGCAAAGCGAAAATTCTGGAAAAGACCTTCGCCGATTTCGGCTTTCAGGTGAAAGTGGTCGAAATCGAGACCGGGCCGGTCATCGCGCAGTACGAAGTCGAGCTCGAAGCGGGGCTGCGGCTCTCGAAGATCACCGGCCTGGCCGACGATCTGGCGATTGCCCTCCGCGTGCCGAGCGTGCGCATTGTCGCGCCGATTCCGGGCAAGAACACGGTCGGCATCGAGGTTCCCAACGAAGAGCGGCAGATCGTTCGCCTCCGCGAGGTGATCGAGGAAGCCAACGGCAAAGTCAAGAAGATGCGGATTCCGCTCTTTTTGGGCAAGGATGTCAGCGGCAACGCCCTGACGGTCGATCTTTCGACGCTGCCGCACTTGCTGATCGCCGGCCGCACGGGCACGGGCAAGAGCGTGTGCCTGAACGCGATCATCTCGTCGATCTTGATGACCCGCCGGCCCGACGAAGTGCGGATGCTGATGATCGACCCCAAAATGGTCGAGCTTTCGGGCTACGGCCGGCTGCCGCACCTCATGCACCCGGTGGTAACCGACATGCGCAAGGCTGAGGCGATTCTGGCCTGGGCCGTCGAAAAAATGGAAGAGCGGTACGCCTTGCTCGCGCGGGCGGGCGTCCGGCACATCAGCAGCTATAACCAGCTGGGCGAAGAAGAGCTGATGGAGCGGCTGCAGCCCGAAAACGACGACGAGAGGTCGTCGATTCCGCAAACGCTGCCGTTCATCGTGATCGTGGCCGACGAAATCGCCGACCTAATGATGACCGCCGGCAAGGAGGTCGAGCAGCACATCATTCGCCTGGCCCAGAAGAGCCGAGCGGTCGGCATTCACCTGATTCTCGCCACCCAAAAGCCGACGGTCGATGTCATCACCGGTCTGATCAAGTCTAACCTTCCCGCCCGCATCGCGTTTCAAGTCGCCAGCCGCACCGATAGCCGCGTGGTGCTCGACGAGATGGGGGCCGACAAGCTGCTCGGCAACGGCGACATGCTGTTCCTCTGGCCGGGCACCAGCACGCTCCTTCGCGGCCAGGGGACGTACCTTAGCGACGAAGAGATCAACCACATCGTCGAATGCTGCAGCCGCGGCGAGCAGAACTTCGTACAGGAGCTCGTCAACATCAAGCCGAAGGATCCCGAAGGAGACGAGGGAGCCAAGCCGAGTGCGATCAAGAAGCGCGACGAGCTCTACGAATCGGCGATCGAAATGGTCATTCGCGAGGGTCGCGGCAGCGTCTCGCTCTTGCAGCGCGGCCTGGGCATTGGCTATGGCCGGGCGGCACGGCTGATCGACTTCATGGCCGAGGATGGGATCGTCGGGCAATACAACGGGAGCCAGGCCCGCGAGATTCTGCTCTCGCTCGCCGATTGGGAGCGGATGCAGGGACTTTCGCCTGGCGAGTCGGAAGCCGCCCCCCCCCGCCCCGCGACTGCCGCTACCGCCGCAACCGCGCCGCCGAAGAAGCGGAACACCGTGCTCCCCGAGCCGTGGGATGACGAAGCTGCCGCCGACGACTCGGCAACTTCGTCGCTTGCCGCCGAAGGCCGCGAGGATGACGAGCTGGCGGACGACCGCGAGTTTCGGGCGGAGAGCGCGTAGCCATCGGATTCCGAGCGGGGTCGCACATATCCAAACGCGCCCCGTCCTCGTGCTATCCTATCCGTTCGCCGATTTCGATTTTGGCCGGGTCGAGCAGGCAATTGGCAACGGAGGAAACCGCGATGATTCGTGGCGCTTGTTTATTGGCGACGATGGTGGCAACGCTGTCTCTGGAGCCCGCTACGCTGGCCGAGGAGACTCTTCTAAGAACGCCCGAAAAGTTCGACCTGAACGGCCATATGGCGATTCTTTATGCCGCCCCCAAGCCGGCCGAGGGGAAGCCCTGGGTCTGGTATTTTCCGACGATCAAGGGGCTGTCGCTGGCGGGGAAGCGGGTCTATTTCGAGGGGATTCTGAACGCGGGGATCAGCCTGGCCGGATACGACTTGGGGGAAGTCCGCGGCGCTCCGGCGAGTACCGAGAAGTTCACCAAGTTTTATGACGAAATGGTGCGGCGCGGCTGGTCGGACCAGCCGATTCTGCTGGGGCAAAGTCGCGGCGGCTTGATGGCGCTCGCTTGGGGAATACGACATCCGGAGAAGACACGGGCGTTCGTGGGGATTTATCCGGTTTGCAATCTTGAAACGTGGGGCCTCAAGAACATGGAGGTCGCGCTGGCCGACTACAAAATCCCAGAGGCCGAGCTGCGGACGAAAGTGGACCAATTCAATCCCGTTCACAATTTGCAGAACCTGATCGAGAAGAAGGTGCCGATGTTCATGATTCATGGCGACATGGACAAGGCCGTCCCCTACGAACAAAACACCCTCCTGGTTAAACAGCGATACGTAGCCGGGGGTGCGCCGATTACCGTCAAACGAATCGCCGGCCTGGGGCACGAGGCAGTGCCTGAATTCTTTGAGAACCAAGAGCTGCTGGCGTTAGTCTTACAACAGGCTGGTGTCCCAGCGAAGTAGCGGCAAAGGATCGCGGTGGAGGGCCTTCTCATGCGGATTCTGGCATTGATCGTGGTTCTGGGTCTGTTCGCTACCACGTGGCCGAGCATCACCCGCGCAGCCGATCAGCCCCCCTCGGCCACGGTAACGACGCTGCATGAGGAGCGCACGGCAAAGCAGACGGGTCGCTATGCGACAATGCTGCAAGGAATCGCCCTGGCGACGTTCGGCACCGGCGAGATCGAGGGGAATGTCGGCCCCGCGGATTGGGAAAAGGCCCTCGAAATTCCACATATTCGGGTGAAATTCGCCGAGCCGCAGGTGATCGTGCTGAATGTGGTCAGCGGCGATTTCCACGGCGAGAAGGCGTACGCGGTGAGCGAGTTCATCGTTCCCACCGCCATTTCGGCAGGTTCACCAATCGCTCGCGTCGGCGATGAATACTACTCGTTCGGTAAGTGGAATCCGCGAATTCTGCTGCTGCTTAAAGATGTGATTGGGATCGTGGATTAGCGGGGTCCAGCATTTTTCCGGTGTGGCAGATTAGCCAACTCGCCCCACTTACCCGATGGCGTGGCCGCGGGCATAGGAGCCGAGAATGTCGAGGCGGGCCGTCTTGCGGGCCAGGGCCAAGATCGCCTTTTTCACTCGCGAATCGACCTGGTGCCCTTCGAGCTCGACGAAGAACAGGTATTCGTTTTTCGAGCCGGGCATCGGAAACGATTCAATCCAAGTCAGATTGAGTCGGCACCGCTTGAAGACCACCATCGCGTCGGCGAGCGCTCCCGATTTGTGCGGAATCTCGAACATTAGGGCCGTCTTGTCGCTTCCGGTGCGGCCGGCGGGCTCCCCCCCGATGACGGCAAAGCGGGTGACATTGTGCTTATTGTCTTCGATGTTGGCATCGATCGACAGCAAACCATAGTGCTGTCCCGCTTCGAGGCTGGCGATGGCCGCCGCTCCCGGCTTGTCGGCGGCAATTTGCGCGGCGACGGCGGTGCTGGTCATTTCGATCTGCTTCGCGCCGGGCAGATGCTTGGCCAGCCATTCGCGACACTGCGAGAGGGCTTGCGGCTTGCTATAAACTTCGGTGATCTCGCCGCGCGGGCATTTGCCAAGCAGGTGATGATGAATGGCCAGCTGCACTTCGCCGGTGATGCGGGTCGGCAGGCGGGCGAACATGTCGAGGGTATCGACGATTCGCCCGTCGGTCGAGTTTTCGATGGGGACGATGCCAAAGTCCGACTGCTCGGTATGGACCGATTCGAAAACCGCCTTGATCGTGGCGACGGGGGTCAGATCGGGGACATCGCCGAACCGCTCGATGGCGGCGAGGTGGCTGTAGCTGTATTTCGGGCCGAGATACGCCACTCGCACCGGCTTGACGAGCGTCCGCGCGGTTCCGAGCACCTCGCGAAAGACCGAGCGAATCGCACGCTCGTCGAGCGGGCCTTTGTTGTGCGCCAGTAGCTCGGCAACCCCTTGCTGCTCGGCATTCAGGTCAAAGAGGGGCGCGCCGTCTCGCTGCCGGAGCCGGGCCAGCTTTTGTGCGGCCCGCGCCCGCTCGGAGAGGAGCTTGAGCAGTTCCCGGTCCAAACGCTCAATCGCTTTGCCAGCCGCGGTAGTCGAACCATCGCCGGTGTTCTTCTGGGTTGCCATCGGAGTTAATTTTTCCAAGCCATCGCCGAGAGGGAAAGCGCAGTGGCCACGCCAAGCGTCATTTTAATCGCGGACCTCCCTTCCGAATGCTGCTCGACCGTGGGGCTTGGTTTTTGCCGCTCCGCAATTTGGCCCGTTAATAGCGAGCCGGCCCCAAAAACGGACTCGATCGCGGCAGCCATTCCTGGGCCAACGAAATGACGCAAGCCCAGTGCTAGTAATGCTTTGCGCGCGTCCTGACCGGAACCGCTTTTGCCGTTGTGGCAATTTGGCCGTTCGGCTACAAAGTGGCGTGCCAGAATAGGCAAATTGTGCGGAAGGATTCCACTTACTCGCAAAATCGGCGGCTCGGGCACATTGGTCGCATCGAGGCGCTTCCGGCGGACGCGAGCATCGCGCGGCCGGGCATCGGAGAAGGAGATCCGCATGTTGGTTGTGACCCGCAAACAGAACGATCGCATCTTGTTTCCCAATCTGGGGATCACGATCTGCGTGAATCGGTTGGATGCCAAAAGTGTGCGACTGGGGATCGAAGCGCCGCGCGACGTGCATGTCGTCCGGCACGAGCTGCTGGAAGAGGGGCGTTATCAGCCCCGCTCGCATGCGGCCAGGCTCGCCGACGAAGCGCTCGATCACGAAGCGCGTAATCGACTGAACACGGCCCTCATGGCGCTGCAATTGTTGCAACGGCGGCTTTCGCTGGGAGAGATTCCGCCCGAAGCGGTCGAACGCGCGTTGCAAGAAACGATCTCGCGCCTGGAAGAGGTCGATCAATCGCACTTTTCGAGGCTTGTCGAGCCGCAATCGCCCGCCACGCCCAAGGGTGCCGGGCGATTGGCGTTGGTGGTGGAAGACAACGCCAACGAACGGCAGCTTTTGGCCGGATACTTGCGCAGCTGCAACTACGAAGTGGTCACCGCGGCAGACGGTTGGGAGGCGCTCACGCGTCTGGGGGGAGATCGCCTGCCCGATGTCGTGCTGCTCGATATGAACATGCCCGGCCTGGATGGCCCCGGAACTGTGCGGCAGATTCGGGCGAATCCTAGTTGGAACAAGCTAAAGGTCGTCGCGGTGAGCGGCATGGCACCGTGCCCGATTCAAGTGGGACCGGAGCGTATCGGCGTGGACTGGTGGTTTCGCAAGCCGGTGAACCCGGCCAAGTTGGTGGCGCGAATCGACCGCGAACTGGCGCTAAGCTCCTGACGCTTCCGCTTGGCGTGCCGCCGTGTTCGCCAGGGTCTGCCGCGGCCGGGTCGCGTATTTCGCGAGCAGGTCGAGCAGGATGTCCAGCTGCACGGGTTTGGTGAGATGGCCGTCGAAACCGGCGGCGAGCGCCCGGCTCCGGTCCTCGCTGCGGCCATAGCCGGTGAGCGCGATGAGCACCGGC
>JANRLS010000204.1:0-5818 GCA_033762315.1 Pirellulaceae bacterium | reverse complement strand
ACCACGAACTCCGCCCCGGCGACTCGCCCATGCCATTCGTCCACTCGCCGGTCGAATGCCGCCGGCGAAACTGGCGCATGGGGACCGCACGGTGTGGACATCGCGCCGTCGGCCTGCCGAAACCGTACCACGCCGCCGTAGCAGGTTCGGCACAGGAACAGCAAATCAGCACCGTTGGGCGCATGATTGAACGACGCCTTGACCTTCTCGTACTCGGCGACTTTCTCGCCACCGGCCATGGCCTGCCACCGATCGCGATACCAGGCTTGCAGTGTCTTGGGCCTCTCCTTTAGCGTTTTCCAGATTTCGATCAGCGGCGCAAAGGCATCCGAGCCGAGCGCATCCTGCGGAGCGAGCGTCCCGAGGACCGCCCCGCTCCCCAGGAATGGCTCAAAGTACTTGCGCGACTTCCAAGGGAAATAAGCGGCGATTTCAGGGGCAAAGCGCTGCTTGTTGCCAATCCATTTGAGAAGCTGCCCTTTGGTCGGGGCGACCTCCCGCCGCTCGCATTCGTCGAACAACACGCCCTGCATACCCAATCTCTCCAGTGCCTTGGCAAGGCAGCATAACGGGTTCGACAAGGCCCGTCAATATGCAGAATTTGCATTCACAATCATGTTTAGAGAATGAGCCGCATGGAAAAGACGATTGCGTCCCCCGCGCAGGCACAGCTTTGCCGCTTGCTCAAGCAGGTTCGTCGCGGCGCGGGGCTGAACCAGGTTGATCTGGCGCAGCGCCTGGGCGAGCCGCAGTCGTTTGTTAGTCGCTACGAAACGGGGCAGCAGCGGCTGGATTTGTTGGAACTGCGGCAGGTTTGTCGAGCCTTGGGATTGTCGCTGACCGAATTCGTGCAGCGCCTCGAAAGGCAACTCGATGACGCCTGATCCCCGCTTTGCCAATCGGCCCAAACAGTTCTGGGCCTACGTCCGCAGCTTGAGTCAGGAAATTGGGTACGTCCAGCGACTGCCGCGAAACAAAGCGAAGCCGGGAGCAGTCGGTCCGATCAAGGTGCCCAGTCCCGAAGAGATGCGAGCGGCCTTGGAGTCGATTGGCCTCCAGTCGTCTCAGATCGTCAATTCGGCTGGTCAGCCCACCGACTTGGGACGGGACCTGATCGACTATTTCGACTACCGCGCCCGGGTCTTGAACACGTTCGCTGAGCGAAACCTCATGAATGCGGAGGAGGCGCAGGAACTTTTTGAGAAGCTGCAAAAGCGACTGAAATCGCAGCGTCCCGTTCCGCTGAACAAGCAGAGTCAAGAAAAGAAGAAGCCCGCGTACTTGACCGCGATTGTGAACATGTTGATCGAGGCGTCGATTGAAGGCCTGGCTTGCGACTACGATCCTCGCAAACTGACGACGATCACGCAGGGCGGCGCGCCCTTTCGCACCTTGGCGCGGCGGATCGACGGGGCCTTCCCGTCGCCGGTCAATCCCATCGCCGTGTGGGAAATCAAAGAGTATTACTACACCACGACTTTCGGCAGCCGGGTAGCGGACGGGGTTTACGAGACCCTGCTCGACGGCATGGAGATCGAGGAGATTCGCCGCGAAACGGCAGGCCAGACACACATTCGCCATTACTTGATGGTCGATGCCCACTACACCTGGTGGACGAAGGGCCGCTCCTATCTCTGCCGGATTATCGACATGCTCCACATGGGCTACGTGGACGAAGTGTTGTTTGGCCGCGAAGTGGAACGCCGGCTTCCGGTAATTGTGGCCGAGTGGGTGCAAATCTACAAAGCGCGGCAGGCGAAGTAGTGCTGAACGATTGCCGGCAAAAGTTGTTCGATCCACATTCTACTTCCGCCGCGCGAGGCCCGGCGATTAGAATGAGATGCGGCCCCCTAAGGAACCGCCGTGGCAACTTCGACCGAACCTGCTCCCGCCAGCCCGCTGCGGACCCGCGCGTCCGAAATGGAAACGTCGCGCTACGACCAGGTTTCGGGCATGCTCATCGCCGTGCTCATCCTGTTGGGTCTCGCGACGCTGATGATGTTCGTCATTTGGCTCTCTAGCCGGCTGGTGTGGGTCACACCCGCCGTGCCGGTACGGGTGCTGGAGGATGTCGGCGGCGGCGGCAGCGGCGACAATTTCGCGGCGGGCGAGGCCGAGCTCGAAGAGCCGTTGCCGACGGAAGTGCAAGACGTGGTTGAGCCGCCGCCGGATCAGACGATTCAGAGCATTTCGTCGGTCATCGCGGCCGAGGAGGTGCAGCTCGAAGTGCTGGAGAAAGCCTCGTCCGTCGGTCGCGGCGAAGGGGACGGCACCGGCGATGGCCGCGGCAAGGGGCCGGGGGGGCCGGGCACTTCCGACGGCATTCCGGCGTATGAGCGGTGGGAAGTTCGCATGTCGGCCGGCAACGTCGAGGAATACGCCCGGCAGCTCGATTTTTTCGAGGTCGAGCTGGCGGTCGCCGGCGGCGGCAATCCGAATGTCGAATATGTCACCAAGCTCGCCTCGTCCAAGCCGGTGGTGCGGATTGGCAACCCCAAGGACGAAAAGCGGCTCCGCTTCATGCACCGCTCGGGCGAATTGCGGCAGGCCGACCGGCAGCTCGTCGCCAAGGCGGGGCTCAACCCGGCCGGACGGGTCGTGTTTCAGTTTTATCCCCAGAAGACCTACACGCAACTGTTGACGCTCGAAAACGACCGGATGGGGGCGCGGCGAATCAAGGACGTGCGGAAGACGATTTTCGGCGTTCGGGGGAGTGCCGGGCGATATGAATTTTACGTGATTGACCAGCAGTATGTCGGCGGGGCCTGAGCAGGCCATCACGGCAATGAAGTCGCGGATGGGCGTGGCGTTGGGTGAGGAGGAAGAGGCCCTCGCTGATGCCGCGGGTTGGTGAAGGACCGCTGACTTAGTCGCTGTCGATGCTGAGAACCTGGCCAGCCTGGACGCGGAGAAGCAGCTCGGATTGGATGACGCGGCCGTTCACCTGGTAGCGAAACCTGGCAAGGACGCGCGAATCGGGCTGCGTGCGGAGACTGGTCACTTCGCAACCTTCGTATTTGCCGGCGAGCCAGGTTTGCACCGCTTGCTGCTCGGGGGGCAACGCCCGCACGCGCATGGCGGTGGCCGCGCCAGTGATCATCAGACTGATGATGGCGACGAGCAGGACAGCCTGTCCCGCCAGCACGAGTCGCTGAAACACGGGAGAGCGATGAGCCATGTCGCGACGCAGCACCACCGCCAGGAAATAGTCTTTCAGGACGCCCCGATAAAACGGATTGAATTTGGCGGCATGCTTGACGGGCACCGGTTCGCCCGCCGCGCCGGGAGTTCGCAAGTGAGCGCCGGTGCGGGCCGCTTCGCGGCGGGCCATGTATTCGGCGAACGCTTCGGCGGTGGTCGTCATGCCGCCGCGTGGACCGCGCGGCAGCGTTCCCGCTTCGATCTTTTCCACCGTGCGGCCCACCTGTTCGGTGGTGGGCTGCGGGGTGTTATAGATGCGGCGGGCCGCTTCGACGGCCGAAATCGGCGATCCGACGGCAGTGCTCATGCGGCGAACCCCGCGCGGCTACTTGTTGAAATCGTCCGGCAGCAGTTCCTTGCCGTCGCGGGTGGAAATGGCCCGCCAGACGCCGAGGTCGATGTTGTTGCTGATCGAGCGGACCGAGCCGTCCATCATGGAAACGCCGACTTGCCCGGTGAAATAGCTGCGGGCGGTGACGGCGGCATAGGTGGGGGTAGTCACCGGGCTCGCGGCATTGATTCCTTTTCCTTCTTGCCAGTTGTTCCAGTCCACGTCGTACACCACACCCCCCTCGGTGCAGGCGACGACTTCATTCGGACGAAACGTCGAGGTGAAGCCGCTATGGTGGGCCTTGCCGTCCACCCATTCGGTGTGGCCACTGGTTTTGAACTCGGTCGTGCCGCCGGCAAAGGCGCAGATATTGGCGGCGGTGGGGAACGCGGTGAGGTCGGCATGGGCCTTACCCGTGTTGCGATAGTAGGGCTGCCAGGCCTTCACTTCGGCCCAGCCGAGCGTGCTGGTGGTGCCGTCGGTGAAGTGGCTCGACTTGAGCTTGCTGTTGGGATAGGCCGAGCCGTAGCCACCTTGTTTGGTGGCGGGGTCATAGATGAAATACGGCCCCAGGTTGACCGCGTAGTTGAACGGATAGTGCGTGGCGACGCCACTTTCGAAGCGAACTTCGTCGCGCGGCTCGGCCGGAGAAAGATAGGTCGGCACGCGGAGCGAACTGAGCTTGACCACCTGGCCGTTGGCCAGGGTCACGTTCCCCACCGCCTGATAATTGATGCGATAGTCGATCTGCGTCGTAATCAGCCCTTGCTCCAGGTAGGGCAGAATCAGGGCATGGATCGACCAGCCGTTGATGTCGTTATTGCCGCTGATCGCGGGATGATATTGGTTGTTCGGGGGCAAGTTGCCCCGATTGACCTCGTGTTGGATCATCGCCAGCTGAATTTGGCGGAGATTGTTCCGCGAGGCGGTGTTGCGGGCCGATTCGCGGGCCGCCTGCACGGCCGGAATGAGAATGGCAACCAGGATGCCGATGATGAGCATCACTACAAGGAGTTCGACCAGGGTGAAGGCGAGTGACCGGCGAGGGTGGCGACGCGACAAAACGGGATGGGACATGGGAAGCTCCAGAAGGATCTGGCTTGTACCGGCAAGCGCGGTCCAAAACCGGGAAAGGGGCCAGCAACAGGAAGGCGGGACGAACGATTGCAGGGCAGGCTGGCTGGAACGTGGTCGTTCTGGCTGGCTAGTTGATACTGAGAATTGGTCTCAGTAGCTCGGTATTGTAAGCCCCCAGATGGTCGTGTCAAGCGACTTTTCCGGCCATTCGCAAATTCGCTGGGGCTGCGTTGTGCGCGGGTCGCGGGTTGTGCGCGGGTCTCCGACCCCGCACTCCACCGACCGTAGGTCTCCGTATTGGCTGCTCAACGCCGAACCTACCCTTCCCAGCGCGATCGGCGGAAAGGAGGAGACCTGCGGTCACAGCCACGGCGGGGTCAGAGACCCGCGCCGAACACGGGGGAGACACGCGCCGCGTTGTGCGCGGGTCTTCGACCCCGCACTCTCCTGACCGTAGGTCTCCGGCCGCTGGAAGATCACCAAGAGATTCCGCTGAGCTTCACGTCGCTAGGCTCGCGACCATCGGAAAGCCAATGAGCGGCAGAGGAAAATCGCCACTCACTCGCCCGGCGGACCAATCCTTTACGACAGGGGTTTTCATGCAGATAGTCGAACTTCTGCCGCCAAAAAGTCTCGGTCTCCAATAACTCTGGATGGCGGCTCGGTTGCCAAAGGCGGCGTTCGCGGTCGGTACCGGCCGACTGAACAAGCACTTCGCGAAAACAGCTGGGCAAATGGTTGAAGCAATAGTCCGCCAGCCTCCTTCCGGTAAATTTGCGAACGTCGTTTAGGGTTGCCGCCAACCGGGTGGAGTCGAAATTCGCATCGAACACGATTGCGTGCAAGTGGGTGGGCATGATCACGAACGCATTGATCCGGAGTTGCTTATGGACGTGTGCAAAATCGAAACTCTCGGTCACGATTCGACAGGCAGACTCCGCGATGAATACCGGCAGCCAATCTACCACCGACCAGGTAACGAAATAGACGTATCCGTCGGCTGAAATGCGATATCGTTCCATGTCGGGGATGGTATTCGTGATCGACTCAAAACTCAAGCTACCAATCGCGGACCTGCGGTCACAGCCACGGCGGGGTCAGAGACCCGCGCCGAACACGCGCCACACGATCTGCGCTCAACGCGCAGCGACCGCGCCGCGCGCGCGGCACTGCGGCCGCGCTCTGCTCCGGTCCGGAGGGGTGCGGGTA
>JANRLS010000203.1:0-39025 GCA_033762315.1 Pirellulaceae bacterium | reverse complement strand
GGTCAGAAACGCCTCGTCCGGCCAGCGCTCGGCCGCATCGAACAAGGCGTGCGGCAAGACGGCATTGGCATAGGTCATTCGCGACTCGAACCAGGGCCAATCGGACCGCTGCGAGCGGTAATAGCACTCCGTCAGTCGATCGGCCGCCAACCGGGCGACGCTCTCCAAGGAGCCCAGGTTCGCGACGCCCGCTCGCCACAAATGGGCCCACGCTTGAATCACATAGGCCTGCGCTCGCAAGCTGCGCAGCTCCGCTAGCGCGGGCAGCACTGCTTCGATCAATTCGCGAGCCAGCGCGCGGTAGCCCTCGGGCAAGCGGCTGCCAAGGACTTCGGCGAGCGCCAGCACGGCCTGGCCTTGGCAATCGCCCGTTCCGGCGGCATCGAGCCAGTCGCGCTGATAGCTGAGGAAGTTGTGAAATCCACGCACCGGACAGCGGGCGTGCTCCAGAAAACTCAAGTAGCAGGCGACGCGCGCGAGCATCCGCTCGTGCGGCAAGTGGTTCCACAGGCGGGCACACAGCCGCAGCGCGCGGGCGTTGTCGTCGGTGGTATAGCCGCTTTCGCGGCGGGGCAGGCTATAGATGGCATGCTGGATCAAGCCCGTCGAATCGGTCAGGCGGTCGAGGTGATCGAGCGGCAAGCGGCTGCGAACGTGCATTAAATTCCTTTTGCCTGAAGCTCTTCGCGGTGGTTCTTGCCGCGCGGCGGCAAGGGCCGGTGAAGAGAGTGAGCTGAATTCCGTTGGCTAGTGGCCACTTGGCCGAAGAAGTCGAGATATTGCTGGCCCACGCTGGGCCAGAACATCGGTTTGGCATACTGGTACGCGCGCTGTCGCGTTTGGGCGAGCAGCGGCGCATCTGTCAGTAACCGCAGCGTTGCCACCGCCATCGCCCCGCTATCGGCGAAAGGAACGAGCAGGCCGCGCCCGTCGGCCAGCACTTCCTGGGCGTAGAGATATGGAGTGCTGACCACCGCCCCGACAGTCGCCATCGCATAGGCCATCGTGCCGCTCGCAATCTGATCTTTGCCGGGATAGGGGGTCACAAAGACGTCGCAAGCTTGCAAATGGGCGAGCAACTCGGACAGGTCCAGGTATTTGTTGACGAACCGCACGTTTTCGCCGACTCCCAGCGACTCGGCCAGCGCCACCAGTCCCTCGCGATAGACTTCGCCTTCCTGGCGCTTCACTTGCGGATGCGTCACGCCGACGATGAGGTAGATTGCGTCCGGGCAGGCAGCCACGATTTGCGGCATCGCCCGAAGCATGTATTCCAGCCCCTTGCCGCGACTGATGAGGCCGAACGTGCAGATCACGCGGCGACCGGCAAGACCCACCGCCGCTTTGTGCCGCTCGTCACGCTCGAAAGCGACTTCGGGCACACCGTGCGGAATCACCCGCACCGTCGATCCCGCCACTCCATAAACATCAATCAGCAGCCGGGCGGCAACCTTGGTCATCACCACAATCCCTTGGCTGTGGGCGGCCAGTTCTTGCACCAGGCGTCGCGGCAGCGGCTCGGGCTCGGTCAGGAGCGTATGAAACGTGGTGACGATCGGCTTGGCGCAGCGGCGCATGAATTCCAGCACTCGGCTCCCCCAAGGCTCGGGATACAGGCCAAATTCGTGCTGCAGGCTCACCACATCGCAGGGGCCGTCGCTGGCCACTTCGGCGGCCAGGCGATAAGCGTTCAAACGGCTGTTGTCGATGACATGTACCACCCTCGGGTCGCTGCCCGGAATCGCGCGAATCTTCTGAATAGCCGCAACCGACGAGACGGTCTGGCCGGCCGCCCGATCCACGGCATCCGCTGAATCCTTGGTGAAGGTTGCCAGGCCGCACTCTTCGGGCGGATACGTCGATACGAATAATGGTCGAACGAAGTCGATAGGTCACCCTCTTCCGGTTGGGCGGTTTCAAAAACGCATCCCCTGGCGGCGGTCAGCCGGACCCTCCCAAGTCGAACTGCGGCTTCTGCTGGTTGGCGGCGGAGGAAGAATCGACCGAGAGCACATACACTTCCAGCTCAATCACTTTGCCTGCGAGCGGATGATTGCCGTCCACGATCACCGAATCCGGCTTGATTTCGACCACCCGCACCCGCCGACGAGCTCCAGTCCGGCCGCGCAACGCGGACAGCCGTTTGCCGACGTGCAGCTCGAGTTCATCCGGAATGCGCCCGCGCGGAATCTCGCGAATCAGCCTTCCTTGCACATCGCCGTAGGCATCGACCGGCTGCAGGGTGAGCCGTTTCTTGTCTCCCTGGTTCATCCCGGCAATGCCGAAACTGAGACCGGGCATTACCTTGTCTCCCCCGACGGTGAATTCGAGCACCTTGGGGGTGTGGGGCACGTCGGGCATCGCTCCCGAATGAGGAACCCGCGAATACTGAATTCGCACGCGGTCCCCCAGTTTTACTGTCTGCATCGTTAAATCCCTTCCTTTCCACCGCCGGCCTTAAACGGCCGGACCAAGAACATCGGCGGGCTGGGCTGCCGCCAAACGAACTGATGCCGCCCGTAAATAGGGGGCGTTCTCCAGCGTATATTCGAGCCGCTGGCCCAGCCTCAAGTCGTCAAATCCGCGACGACTTTCGACCACTTCGTAGTGAAAGAACACCTCTCGGCCGGCGCTGTCCTCGATAATGCCATAGCCGATGTCGTTGTTGTCCGGAACAAGCCGCGTATTGAGAAGGTGCGACTGCTGCGACAAATGAACGAGCTTCGTGAGTAAGCCGGTGAGCATTGTACTCTACTTCGCTGCTGGAGGTAATGGCACGCAATGGTCGCCCTTCAGGGATGTTCCGGTGGCTGGGGCTCCTGGCCGATCAGTTCGGATGCCTTTTCCTGCACGGCTTGGGCGTCATCCTGAACCTTGTCGCGGTCCAATGTCAGGTTGACGTTCACCTTGTGACTCCCGTCGCCGGTGCCGGGATTCGACAGGGCGATCCAGCCGCGGTAAAAGCCCAGCCCAATCAGCAAGAGGGCGACGACAAGCAATACAACACTGATCTTTCTCATGATTTGCTTCTCTTTTTGCTGGGCTTGCTGATGCGGTTAGTTCCGGGGCTTGTTGTTCCCACCGCCGGAGGGCGATTCCTTCGCGCCTCCATTTGGTCGATCACCCGATCCCCCGCGGGAGTCACGCGGGGGCTTTTCCTTCGGTGGCGACGGACGATCGGGTTTTGGTTCGGCCCTGGGCATTGGCTTGGGTTCGGAACGAGGTTTCGGTTTCGGTTCGTCCCGTGGAACCGGTTTCGGCTCAATCCGTGGCATAGGGCTTGGGTCCGTCCTGGGCGTTGGCTTCGGATCAATTCGCGGCATTGGTTTCGGTTCGTCCCGTGGTGCCGGTTTCGGCTCGATCCGCGGCATTGGGCTTGGGTCCGTCCTGGGCGTTGGCTTCGGATCAACTCGCGGTGTCGGCCCTGGTTCGGCTTGGGGCGTTGGCTTCTGATCAGGACCGGGAACAGGTTTCAGCACGACATTGGGAACCCTTGGATCTCCCTGCGGCGACCCAGGAGATCCGCGGGGAGTTCGGGGCCTGGGTTCAATGCTGGGATCGGGCTGAGGAGCCTCAAAGGCTCGCGGGGGTGCGTGCCCCGCGCCTAATCGATCGGCAGGGGGCGAAGCAATTGGCATTCTCGGAAGCTTCACCTTCACTGGCTTGACGGTCCGGACCGATGAGTCGGGAGTTGGATCGAGGCCAGCAGCCTCCAAACGTTGCCGTTCATCACGAGCACTGCGCACCTCTTGCCCGCGCTGACCGATTTGCTCGCGCTCTTGCGGAGCTACCGGCTGAAATCGATAGGAGTTGTTTTTGCTGCTGGCCAGTTCGCTGAGCGAAGCGGCCACCACAAAGCTCTTGTCCCCACCTGGCGGAGCGCGTTGGCCGCGGTCCCGCTGCGCGGCCCACGTGCGCGGCGGCCGCGCATCTTCATGGTCGCGGCGATGGGCATAGTCGGCTTGCACGCGGCGATCCCAGTCGCGGTCGCTGCGATGCTGCCAGCGCTGTTGGGCATAGAACGGATCGTATCCGGAGCGCGTGGAGTAAAACGAGAACCACGAGGAATATCCCCTGGTCGAGTAGTTGGCGCCGTAGTAGTCGCCGAAGTAGTAGTGGCCATAGCTGGGCCGCAGAAAAAGATGACTCGCGAATACGGCCGGATTGATCACCGTTACTGGCGAGTAGGAAAAGCCACGCCGCGAGTAGATGCTCGGGCTGAAATAGACCGGCGCGAATAGAACGCCGCGTCTGGCCACCGTGTAGTCGTAGTAACCATCGACAAACACGTGCCCCCGTGGGGTCCAAACGTAATGCGCGGGGATCCAGTCCCAGTCGGATTGTCCCGCGGCCCACAGACCAGGCCGCCACGCATAGCGATTCTGTTGCCAAAGCCAACAGCCGGGCAGCCAGGCGTGGTCGGGCGACGGAGCCGCAGTGTTCGGCCCCGCTTCGACAGTCGCGGGAGGTTCCGGCAGGTAATCAATCTCGCTCGCGTTGACATCGGCCCAATAGCCGGACGTCCACTGCGCCCCTTGCTGACCGGCACGCGCCCAATAGCCGGGCACCCACTGGCGTCCCGGCGGGATGGCTCGCCAAATTCCACTGACCCACAGGAAATCGGTCCGCTCGTCGTCCCAGGCCCAATAGCCCGGAATCCAGGCCACGTTGGCCCCTTCGGGACGCTGATCCGGCGGAGATTCCTCGATTGCCTCCGGCGGCGATTGAGGCGCGATCAGCCCCGGTTCGGGATCGAAAGTAACCGTTTCCGCGAAGGCCTCGTGTACTGGCCCGCGAGTTAGGATCTCCGCCCCTTCGTCAGCGGACGGCGGACCACGCTGCAAGGCGATGGCTTTGTCAAACCCAAGGGAAATGCAGATGACCAGCATCGTGACGACGATACACCACGTGGCAATGCGAGGGACTTTCATAAATCCTGTTCTTTTGTTGGAGGTACTTCAGGAGCGGTTTTCGGAGCGTCAAACTCCGCCGCAGCCGGCCGGGCGCTGGCTGGTGACCAGCACCCGGCTTGTTCGCTGCAGCCCAGACGGATTACTTCGCGACCCTAAAGGCTCGCGAAATTCAGATTCTTGTCGATCGCTTCAATGCGAGTCGCCGCGTGCGGATCAGTCCCCTCCGAGGTTACGCGAATTCTCATGCCGGGCTTCAGGTCTGAAGCCTTGCAGACTTTGCCGTCGCAGGTGACTTTGCAGTCAACCGCAAGAGTGCAAGTGTGCTCGGCGCTTCCCTCGACGCCTGTCATCACCAGCTTGTTGCCGATGACGCTGACGACCTTGCCTTCATGGCGATTGCTGACCGGAAACTCGAGATTCTTGTCGAGGGCCTGGATTCGATTCACGGTGTTCGGCTTATCGCTCGCTAAGGTCACGCGAATCTTCATTCCAGGCTTCAAGTCCGCCGATTTGCAGTCCTTGCCGTCGCAGCACACCTTGGCATCGGCTGTTACCGTGTGCGAATGCTCCTGGCCATCCTTACCTGTCATCACCAGCTTATCGCCGATGATGCTGACAATTTTGCCCTCGTGGCTGCTCGGCTCGGCATCCTTGGCCGCCAGCGCGCTTGCGCCCACGAGCAAGCTCAACGCCACTGTAGCCACTGAAAACATGCGAAATGACATGCGATCACCTTTATCCTTGCGGACACAGCTCAGACCTCCTGGCGAGCGCGATAGCGCCCGCGACTTGCTCCTCCATATCGAACCGCTGAGTCGTTCGGTCCGACGGCTGCCCCCTGAAAGCCTGGATTCGATCCAGTTTTCAGCCACGGGCGAGCCTTCCCAAAAACCAAGCCAGAGTTTTCGTTGCCGTCAGCAATTCGCGGCAGTATCAAGGGGTTCGCTCGGCAATCCTGCATGGTGCGACCCGCGGTCTCCCCAAAGGGGCGAACTGGAAAAGGTTGACGATTCTCGATACTCGGCGTGATTGTTCGTCTCGATTAAGGCGTGACAGCCGGCGGATTCTCACCCGTTGTCGTGACTTCCTTCTCCGTCGTAATGGTTGTCGTCCCGGTGGGGGACGTAATCGTTGTTTCCTGCTTGGTTGAAGCTGCCTTCTTTGTGCAACCGATCAGGCTGATCGCAACGAGACCAATCAGGAGGGTTGCTGTAAGCATTCGTTTCATATACGAGACCTTCCGCTGAAAACCCGCGGTCCGGTGCGCCAACTTCCACATGGAACTGCCCCTGGTCCGCCGGCATTTGGTGAATTTTTCCCGTTCAATCAACTTGAATGTCCATCTCGATCCGCTCGGACCGCGTTGCCGAGGCCTCAAAGGCTTCCCGCACGGCCGTCAGCGCCAAGTGCTTGATGAAGTCCGAATCGGAGCGGCCACGCACGATGACCCGCCCCTCAGCAATCTCCACATGCAAGTTTCGCACCAAGCCCCCGGTTCGTCTGCAAATCGAGCTTTTCAGGCGACCTGTTTGCTCGGCCAGCGAACACTGCTGACGGGGATGTTCCAGCAGTGCCCGTATCCGACCAGCCAGGCGGACCGGCGTCAGTGGTTTCAGGTGAAAGCCGCTGATCGGATAGCGGGAAATTCGGCACAGAACGTGTGGATCGCAGCAGGAGGTATGAACCATCACCGGAACCGCTGCCAGCTCGGGAGTTTCCCCCATGATGGCGAGCACGCCGTCGCCCCCTCCCCACGGCAATTCCGGTTCGAGAACCAGCAGGTCCGGAGCTTGCTCGCGCAGGCTGGCCACGCATTCCAGCCCGCTGGTGGCCGCCACCAATTCAAAGCCTTCTTGGGCCAGATGCCGGCGATACACGGGAGGGAGCGTTTCGTCCGGGTCGGCCATGAGCACTCGCATTGGCTCCGCTCTCTTCGGCCGCGATGCAGGGATAACGTGGTTGTTCACCGTTGAATTCCGTCCTTGAGTAGGCATGGTCGATTGAGGCTAGAGAATTGAAGTTCGATGTCTCGTTTGGAAGAACGGATCGCGATTAGCCGCTCCGTGCCGGTGTTTCGCGTGCCAGATCGGTGCGCGGCCGAGTCAACGAGGATTGTCCGCCTAAATGACTCGCAGCAGCAGCAGGACGACCAACACCAGCACGAGCAGTCCTAGTCCGCCGCTGGGAAAATAGCCCCAATTGCGGCTATGGCCCCAAGTCGGCAAAGAGCCAAAGACCCCCAAGAGCAACAGAATGAGTAGCACAATCAGAATGGTGGACGAGGAAATCACGACAGTTCTCCTGAAACGATCGAATCAAACCCGAATGTGAAAGTATGGGAAACTTAGTCCGTGTTACCTCCAGGCGATTCGCCCGGCGGCGCGCGTTACGCAAACGATCGACTCGCTACAACCCGATAGCCGATCAGCAAGACAAGTGCGCCTCCGATGGCGATCATCAAGCTGCGAAGATCGAAGCCGGTCAGGCTGCCGTAACCCAGTAGCGTGCTGAGATACCCCCCCACGATCGCGCCCACGATTCCCAGAACGATCGTGAGCAGAATTCCGCCGGGGTCGTTGCCCGGCATGATGAACTTCGCCAGGAGTCCCGCGACGAGTCCCAAAACAATCCAAGATAGAATTCCCATGACAGTCTCCCAAAACTTGATGGAACGCTCACTCGTCTGGGCGACCCGAGCTGAATTGCCCGTGCCGCGGGAATGAGCCTGTTCCAAGGCATATCGTTTCAAATCGTGTCAATCGCCGGGTTTTCAGGCTTCGTCGCGCGACGATGCAACTCCTCACTCGCC
The DNA here is from genome assembly GCA_033762315.1 of Pirellulaceae bacterium. Lineage (GTDB taxonomy): Bacteria > Planctomycetota > Planctomycetia > Pirellulales > Pirellulaceae > CAYLLN01. The sequence continues at coordinate 31,303 of JANRLS010000203.1, read as the reverse complement.
CGGATTCGTTCCCCAATCTGCCGGCGGCCCGCGCCTTCAGGCCGGCCAGCGCATGGCGTAAGAGCGATACAGCAGCAGCGTCAGCAGTGAGCCGGCAATCGCCATCAGCAGGCTGCGCACATCGAGACCGGGCACGACCGTGCCGGTCGTAAGCATGCCAATAGTTCCGCCCAGCAATCCTCCCCCCAAACCCAACAGAATGGAGCCGACGAGCCCCAGCGGGTCCGGTCCGGGCATGACTTGCCGGGCGACGGCTCCCGAAACGATTCCAAAGACGATCCAGATCAAGATTCCCATCACGACCTCCTGGGAGGCTGAACAGCACTCCGCGGCGGATCGCAGCCCACGACGCGCAGCAGCAGCAGATGGTCGGCGCAGAGAAAAACCGACGCGGCGGAATACCCACAGGGATTCCGCCGCGTCGGTTTTGGTTGGCAGTTAGCCGACTGGCTCGATGGCCTGAGTGGACGAGTCGCAAAACGGGATCGCAAGCCTCGTCACCACCGATATTGTACGGTTGCACAGATATTGAGCAAGGGGACGCTGGGGAATCTCGATTTTGCCGGGAAGGGATCCATAGGCAGCGGAATTTCCCGCCAAGCGTGACGGAGGGGTAGAATCCGACCAGTGATCGCCCCGCCTGACCGGCTCATTTCGACCCACCTCCAATGCCCACATCCTCCACGCCCCTATCATCGATCCTGATGTTCGCCCTGGCCGCCTTCATTGGGGCACTCGGACAGTTCCTCTACAAATCAGGGGCCGACGCTGCGACGGGTGGCATCAAGTCGTATCTGCTCAATCCACGGCTGCTGATTGGCGTAGTGTGCTACATCGGCGTGATGGTGCTGTTCGTGGCGGCTTTCAAGCGGGGCGGGTCGCTGACGGTGCTCTACCCGGTTTACGCCTCCAGCTTCATCTGGGCCGCGATCATCGCCCGCATTGCCTATCAAACCCCCATTCAGCCGGTTAACATTGGCGGCATGCTGCTCCTCATCGCGGGGATGTATTTGATGGGGCAAAAGTGAATCAATCGGGATATAACCCCGCGGATCGGCGGCCGATTAAGGCCCGTGAGTTGGCAGTGGCGCAGCGCGTGGCGGCCTGGCTGGCCGATCGGGGGGTCTCGCCGAACGGCATTTCGGTCGCGGGCATGTTTGCGGGATTAGCGGGCGGAGCAGCGTTTGCGGCGACGAGCTTCGATACGCCCTACACGCGGCTCTGCTGGCTGGCGGCAGCGGCTTTGGTGCAGATGAGATTGCTGGCGAACATGTTTGACGGCATGGTGGCGGTGCGGCGGAACATCGCCTCGCCGCTAGGGGAACTTTACAACGAAGTGCCGGACCGGATTTCGGACGCGGCTCTCTTGATCGGCGCGGGATACGCGGTCGGCGGACATCCGCTCGTCGGCTTGGGGGCGGCGCTGGCGGCGGTCTTCACGGCTTATGTGCGGGCGGCGGCGAAAGTGGCCGGCGCGCCGAACGATTTCTGCGGCCCGTTCGCCAAACAGCAGCGCATGTTCTGCATCACGCTTGTCGCCCTGTACTGTGCCGCCACTCCGCTTGCCTGGCAGCCGACGTGGATGCTGGCGGACGAGAAGTTCGGCTTGGCCACGGTTGTGCTGGCGATTGTGCTCGTCGGCTCGGTGCTGACGGCCATGCGCCGGCTGATTCGCGCGGCTCGCTACCTGAAACAACCACCCACACCATGACCCCGGAAGTTCGCGCCCGGCTGTTTGGCTGGGACCACGCCTTCGATCACTCGTTCACGCTCTGGGCCACGGTGGTCCTGGTGGGCGTCGCGTTGCTGTCGCCGCTGGCGATTCTTGCCTTGCGCGCGGCGGGCCGCTTATCAGATAAGGCTTATCGCGAGCTTATCGCCCGTTGCCTCACCTGGGCCGTGCTGGTGCCGCTGATGCTGGCCCCAATCCTGGCGGGGGCGGCCTGGACGATCCTGGCCGTGGCGATCCTCAGCGTGCTGTGCTACCTCGAATTCAGCCGTAATACGCCGCTCAAGGACGCCTGGGCGATCAACGCCGCCGCCCTCGTCGGTATCGCGGCCCTGGCTTTTGGCGCGCTCGACCGCTGGTGGGAGTTTTTCAGCGGGGCTGCGGCCCTGACAATCGTCGTCATGGCCGGCGTCACCATTTTCCGCGACCAGCCGCAAGGCTATTTGCAGCGTGTCGCCTTGGGGGTGCTCGGCTTTGGCCTGTTCGGCAGCGGCCTCGCGCACCTGGCCTATTTCGCCAACGACGACAACTACCGGCCGACGCTCATCCTCATCATCTTGGCGACCGAGGCGAACGACATTTTCGCCTACTTATGCGGCAAGACGTTTGGCCGCCGCAAGCTGATTCCCCACACCAGCCCCAACAAAACCATCGGCGGCTCGGTCGGGGCTTTGGTGCTGACGAGCCTCTTGGTGGTGCTGCTCGGCCGGCTGGTGTTTGCCGGTTCGGCGCTGAACGATCCGCTGAAACTGGCGGTGCTCGGCGTACTAATCAGTGCCCTTGGGCAGCTAGGCGACCTCGTGATGTCGTCGGTCAAGCGCGACTTGGGCGTGAAAGACCTCGGCACCACGCTGCCCGGCCACGGCGGCCTCTTGGACCGCTTCGACAGCCTGCTGCTCGTCGCCCCTGCCGTGTTCTATTATCACGGCCTGTTTCGCGGCCTATTGCCGACCGGACCGGCGGAGATTTTTTCGAGTGCGTGGCGCTGAGTTTGCTTTCACTCGCGCGGCGTTAGTACATCTCGTAGATATGCTCGCCGCCGTGCCGCGGGTTGCCAATCAGCTTCTGGTTTCGCGGATCGACGACGAAATCGAGATGCTCCAGCGGAATCTGTCCCACCAGTGGCGGCACGTCGTCGGGAACCTCCATCACATCGACGGTGCAACTGCGGCCCATGATCGTCAGACGCACGGCAGAGTACATCATCGAATCCGCGGTACCTTTGCTGCTGACGATGCGTTTGGAGGTTACGGGTCGCAAGCCTAATTGGGCAATCATTCGTGTGGGCAGGGAAAGCAGTGTCGCTCCCGTATCGACGAGCGCGCTTGCGATTTCGATTTTGCGTACCTGATCGGGGGGCAACGCCCCTTGATCCGCATTCCACAAATCGCCGTAATTCTCTACGGTCGCTGTGGTCGTCACGCGCCCCATTTCCAGCGTCTCCATAGAAAGCTCCTTTCGACGACCTGCCCGGTACGTCAATCTCCATTATACGGTTAACCTAGTTCTCGTCCTGGCTTTCCGACCCAAAGCAATACAAGTGCCCGCTGGTCCGCAGGTAAATGCGACCGTCGAGCAGGGCGGGGGTGGCGTAGCAGTCTTCGCCGAATTCGACGGTGTGCAGCACTTGCCACTGCGCAGCGGGCGAAACGACCGACAGCGTGCCGCGTTGGCTCAGCAGATAGACCTTGCCATCGCCGCCAGCGGGGGAGGCATAGTAGTTCCCTGTGCCGGGAACGCGCCCCGACTTGCCCGGCTCGCCGGTGGTCGCGTCGAGGCTGCTCAGGATGCCCCCATCCTTGATCGTGAAGACGCGGCCGCGATAGGCCAGCGGCGAGGCGCAAAACGGCGTGAATTTGGAGTATTTCCAGGCAACGTGCGTGTCGGTTACGTCGCCGCTGCCGCCGGGTTTGATGGCGAGAACGACATTCTGCGACAGCTCGAAGAGCTTGCGAAATTCGTCGTATTCGCCCCGAATCACGTGCCCGTCCTTGTTCCGGTCGCACTGCGTGAATCGGGTCTTCAAGGCGGCCGATTCGGCCACTTCGGTCTCTTCCAGCGTGCCGTTTTTGTTCGCGTCGGCCTTGGCGAGGAAGTCGTCGAACGGTTCGAGGCGGATTTCTTCGCCCGGATCTCCCCCCGCCGACCAGCCGGCGACAATCAGCGTGTTTTCCGGCCCGATGACGGGCGTCATGCAGACGACCCGGGAGATGCCGCGAACGGTCCACAGTTCGCGGCCGGTGTCGAGATCGTAACCGGCAACCCGCAGCGTCCCCGCCATGACAAGCTGCTTCTTGCCGTTCACTTCCCACACGACGGGGCTGCCGTAGTTGCGCGAAAACTCCGAGCGGTCGGTATGCCAGACCGGCTCGCCGTTCTTCTTGTCGAACGCCGCCAGGAACGATCCGGTGTCGTGGTCTTGGCCGAGGATGACGCGATCGCCAACGATGAGCGGGGACGCGGCCGCCCCGAAATCGTCGTTAAAGGGCCCCATTTCGCGATACCAGAGCGGCTTGCCGTCGTGATCGTAGCAATACAGCCCGCTACTGCCAAACAGGACGACGACCCGCTCCCCATCTGCCGCCGGGCTCGGCTGGGCATAGCTGCCAATGCCGTGGATGTTTTCGAGCGTTTTGTGAGGGGCGACGGCCCGCCAGATGATTTTGCCGGTGGTCCGGTCGAGGCAGATCGTTTCGAGCTGCTCCTTTTTGTCGTCGGTGGCGGCGACGGCGGTCAGAAATATCTTGTTGCCGATGATGGCGGGCGAGGAGTGGCCGGGGGGCAATTCCGTTTTCCACAGGACATGCTTGTCCGGGCCAATGTCCGTCGGCAACGGTAGTTCTTTCGCCGCGACCCCCGCCGAACCCGGCCCGCGAAACTGGGGCCAATCCTCGGCTGCGGAAGAAGAGGAAAAAGCTGCCAAAACGACCAGGCACAGGTATGAATTGCGCATCGTGTTTAGAGATTGGGTGGGCAAGTGAGTTTGATGTCAAAAGCGATCTGATTTCGGTCGCGCTATTCTTTGGGATGAGCCGGCAGTGAGAACACATCGCTATTTGCGGGCTGGCCGGCGGCACCGATGAGAACTCGTTCCCCTCTGGCTTCTCCTTCGATCATCAACTTGAAACGGATCTCTTTGGCGTCGTCATCCACGCTGAAGTCGAATCCGTCGCGCTTCTTGCTGGTGGTGAATTTGAACGTGATCTGGTTCTTCGCCTGGTTCACAATGCCCAGGTCTGCCTTTTTCTTTTTCTTTCCCGCTTCCAGATTGGCGAAATCGGAGATCTTGGTCACTTTCCCGCCGACAACGTCGATCAATCCGTTAAAGTTGTTCGCCTTGCCGTTGGAATCGGTCCGCAAATGCCAGCCTTCAGCGTCGTACCACAGGAAATAACGCACGGCCTTCCCGCCGACAAGATTCTTAGGCTCGCCGATGGGACTGACATCGATCACCTTGCCAGGTAAATCTTCTGCCGAGACCGCGCTAGCCGCCAGGACGAATCCGACACAAAACGCCGACAGGATTTGTGCATAGGACATTTCAGTTCGCCTCCGGGGACGGGTCGTCGATCGGAACAGATGGCCTAGCATTACTTGCTGCCAATAGGGAGTCAATCATCTTGCGCAGGCGGTAATGACTTCGCTACGGCCCGATGCGACACTCGACTCGCCGTCCCTCGCGGCTACTTTGGTAGATGGCGTCGATCAATTCGAGCACGGTTTGCATGGGGCGCGGGCCGTTGCGCTGGTCGCGGCGGCCGGTGCGGATGCAGTCGAGCCAGTCGAGAATCATCGCGAAACCCTTATCCCCTCCATAACCTTCGCGCTTATCGGCGGGGGCGATGAACGTCTCTTCCATCGCGTGCCACTGCGGCTGCGGGCCGTGAATTTCGAGCACGCCGCCGGTCCCCTTGCGGGCGGCATCCCAGTGGATCCACCGCTGGCTGCCGCGGAGCGCCCAGCGACTTTCGCCGGCCCACCGCGGCAGCCAATAGCCGCCGGTGAACGTCGCGAGGCCGCCCCCTTCGAGATCGAAAATCGCCGAGCCGCCATCTTCCATCGCCGTGGAAACCGCTCCGAAAACACCGGTTCGGGCAGTGACGCCGACCACCGGCCGGCCGACGACATAGAACATCGCGTCGAGAAAATGGCACGACAGCCAACTGAAAAAACCCGCCCCGCCGCACTCGACCGGATCGAACAGATAATGCCCGGCCCCGCGGCGGGCGATGTCGCTGGTGGCGAAGGTCATTTCGAGGCTGATGAACTGCCCGAACGCCCCCTGCCGCACCATCCGCCGCAAGCGATTGACGATGTCGTCGTAGCGCCACATGTAGCCCGCCTGGAAGGCGACGCCACTTTTCTCGACCGCCGCCGCGATCCGTCGGGCATCGCCCCCCCCAGCCGCCACCGGCTTCTCGGCCAGAATGTGCTTGCCGGCTTGGGCCAGCTCGATCATCGCCGGCGGCCCGGTGCGATTGGAAAGGCACACGACCGCTCCGTCGAATTGGCCCCAGCGGAGCAGGTCGCTGGCCGTGTCGAACCGCGGCACATTCGCGTGGCGCTCTTCCAGACTCGCGGTGCCGCCGCCGAATTCCGGCACGAAGGCGACAATTTCCGCCTCGCCGGCGAAATTCGCCAGCATCTGCCGCCAGTGCGCGCCGTGGGGATGATCGATGCCGAGGAAGGCGAGGCGAAGCATGGGAGAGGAGGGCTAGAACTGGGGCCAGGGAATGACCAATGACAACGGACGACGGACCACGGACACTTCTCCTGCCATTGGGCCTGCTATGATAGCGTGAAACGAATCGATTTTCCTGCCGCCTCTCTGGGGACCAACCGATGCCGACCAATGCCGAACTTTATAAGCAGCACGAGCAACTGAAGCGCGAGGGGAAGATCGACGAGGCGATCGCCAAGCTGGAGGAGGTGCTGAAGGCCGACGAGAAGCATGTGCTGGCGCATCTGGCGATGGCGGTGCTGCTGGGCAAGGTGAATCGGCACATGGACGCGGTCCTCCATGCCGAAAAGGCGGTCGAAATCGAGCCGACCGACACCTTCAACTGGACCGCCCTCAGCACCACTTATCAGCGGGCCTTCGAGGCCACTCAAGACCGGCAGTTCATCTTCCGTGCCGAAGACGCCAAAGCGCGAGCATCGCAAATGCAGTGGCAAAAGTAGAGGCGGGGGGTGTGAGCGACCGTCTCGCCGCCAACCGCACCACCAAACCATCCGGGACCAAACTGGCCCCGGTCCACCCGCCCCGCGATTCAACGCTGGTGCCTCGCCAAACATTGCGGCAACCCCACCTCTCTCCCGGCAATTGATTGCCGGGGCACGGGAGCTACTTCGCTCGCGCGACTGCGGACCAACACTTTGGATGAAATCTCCTCAGTCACGAAGCGGCGAACCTCCTCTAGCTTGGCGTTTCAACGCCAGAATGGCTGCCGCTCCAGAAAACCCGCCAGCAGGTTTCGTTCGGCCAGTCGCGCTGACATAATTCCACCCAATTAGGCACGAGGGCCTTCGAATGGCCGGAAGTGGCGGTTCGCCAAGCTGGACCTGGGGAGAATTCGCCATGCATTATCTCTGGAGACGCGAGCATCCGGTGCAACCGTGGATCGTGGCGGCCGTCATGACCTTTGGCGTACTGGCCTATACGGTGAACGACCTGCTCTATCTCGCCCTCGCGCGGGAGGGGGTCGGCTATGTCACCCAGTCTTACGATCTGCCTAGCCGCGGGAGGCGCACGCGGGTGCTCGAGTTTGACTTCGAAGAGCCGGATGGCTTTCGTCGCGAAGGTCAGGCCAAAGGGAGCGAAGGCTCGCTGAATTGGCCCGTTGGGGCCGAGATTCAGATTCAGTATCTACCCCGGTGGTTTCCGGCTGGTCCCGACGGCGCGCGGCCCGCTCGCCCGCTCAACTGGCTGGTGCTTGGCCTATTGATTCTGTCGGCGGCGGGCTTTGCGATCTTTGCCTGGCGGGCGATCGTGGCCGGCGGGGGGGACGACCCGCAAGTGATTCGCTAAGGCCTGCGATTTCGCCCTGCTCTCGGGTGTACGCGCCGCGCGGCGGCAAGTAGCATGGGAGGGAAAATCCTTCCCATTTGCCGCCGAGGAATCGCATGTCGCGCGCTATTTGCTGGATGCTGCCGATTTGGCTCTTGCTGTTTGCCGCCGCTCACGCCGCGGGCGTGGTGTATGAAGGGACGAGCGGCGCGGGCTATGGCAAGCACATCGTGCTGGTCAGCGGCGACGAAGAATATCGCTCGGAAGAGGCGCTGCCGCAGCTGGGCAAAATTCTGGCCAAGCATCATGGCTTCAAATGCACGGTGCTGTTCGCGATCGACCCGCAGGATGGCTCGATCCATCCCAACATCAGCAACATTCCGGGCCTCGAGGCTCTGAAATCGGCCGACCTCTTGGTCATTTTCACTCGCTTTCGCGACCTCCCCGACGATCAGATGAAGCACGTCGTCGATTTCGTCGAAGCGGGAAAGCCGATCATCGGCATCCGGACGGCGACGCATGCCTTCAACATCAAGGGGGGCAAGACCTACTCGAAATACGGCGACGGAAGTCGCGAGAAAGATTGGGAAGGGGGCTTTGGACGCCGCATCTTGGGCGAAAAGTGGATCAGCCACCACGGCCGGCATGGGTCGCAAAGCACTCGCGGCATCGTCGCCCCCGGCCAAGCGGGGCATCCGATTTTGCGAGGCATTAAAGATGGCGATATCTGGGGGCCGTCCGATGTGTATGGCGTGCGGTTGCCGCTGCCGGGGGATAGCCAGCCGCTGGTGTTGGGCCAGGTGCTGACGGGGATGAAGTTTGACGACCCGCCGGTGCAAGACAAAGTGAACGACCCGATGATGCCGATTGCCTGGACGCGCACCTACACCGCCGACAGCGGCAAGACGGGGCGGGCGTTCTGCTCGACGATTGGGGCCGCCACCGATTTGGTGGCCGAAGGAACCCGCCGCCTGTTGGTGAATGCCTGCTACTGGGGAGCCGGGCTCGAAGAGAAGATCCCGGAGAAATCGAATGTGGAGATTGTCGGTGAGTTCCACCCCCTGCCATTCAAGTTCGGCGGCTTTAAGCCGGGGGTGAAGCCCGAAGATCATCGGCTAGAATAGCGCTGGCGGCGACGGGCGAGAACAGGCATAATGCAGCGGTCGGGTTTGCGCCCGATCCCGCCGCTTGCTTCCCGCCTCGACAGCCCACCCAGCCAGCCAGCCATGATGCAGCATCCGTCGTCGCGCTTGCAGCGCCGCAGCTTTTTGGGTTTGGGCCTGGCGGGGGGGTTATCGCTCTGGTCCGGCTCGGCCAGAGCGTCGTCGCGCCCGGCCAAGGCGAAAAGCGTCCTGATCATCTATGAGCAGGGGGGCCTTTCGCATCTCGATACCTGGGACCCCAAGCCCGAGGTGCCGGTCGATCATCGCAGCCCCCATAAGCCGATTGCGACCAAGGTGCCGGGCATTCACTTCACCGAGCTGCTGACCAAGACCGCGCAAGTGGCCGATAAGCTCGCCGTTGTGCGCTCGATGTATCACAAGGATGGCGGGATCAACGGCCATCCGGACGGCACACAATACACGCTTTCCGGCGAACCGCCGGGCGGACCACTGGAGATGCCCGATATCGGCGGTGCGGTGGCCCATCGCCTGGGCACCCAGTGTGGGTATCTGCCGCCGTACATCATGGTCCCCGGCAACCACGAACAAGCGGCGATGACCCGCCAAGGTTTTTTGCCGTCGGGAACGCGGGTGTTCAAAACCGGCGGCCGGGATCTTTCGGACCCCGCCTGGCAGGTGCCGAACCTGAATCTGCTGGCGGGAATCGACGACCGCCGCTTTGGCGACCGGCAAGACCTGCTGAGCAACCTGAATGTTGGCGTCGCCTCGCCGCTGGCCCAGCCACTCGACGCGATGCAGGCCCTGCGCGAGCAAGCGGTCGATATGCTCACCAATCCCGGCACGCGCAGCGCCTTTCGCCTGGCTGACGAGCCGGATGCGGTGCGCGAGCGGTACGGCCGCGGTCACCGTGGGCAATGCTACCTGCTCGGCCGCCGGCTGATTGAGCGCGGCGTGCGGTTTGTCACGGTCGATGTCCGGGAGCCGGAAACGAAGGCCAGCCCCGGCGGGTTCAACATGAACTGGGACCACCACGACCTGATCTACACCAGCGGTTCGTGCGGCACCGTCCGCAACAAAGCGGGGGGCGAAGGACGCTATGGCATCGGCACCTGGCAGATGATGGGAAGCACCGACCAGGCCTTTGCCGCCCTGATCGGCGACATGCATGAGCGGGGCCTACTCGCCGAAACGCTCGTCTGCTTTTTCACCGAGTTCGGCCGCACCCCCAAGCTCAACAAGTTCCAGGGGCGCGACCACTGGGCCCACGCCTATTCGCAGGTCTTTGCCGGGGCCGGCGTTCCCGGTGGCCAGGTGATCGGCCGGACCGACAATAGCGGCGGCTACGTCGTCGAGCAGCCCTATCTGCCCGAAGATGCCGCCGCCACGATTTACGAAAAGCTCGGCATCGACCGCCACCAGCCCAACTACACGCCGCAAAACCGGCCCGTGTTTCTGGCCCACAAGGGGACGGCGATCGAGCGGTTGTTTTAGCGGTTGCCTTTCCCTCGTTTAACGGCAAGCCGCAGGCGACAGTGTTCGCCATTCAGAATTGCGCAACCTTCTGTTAATCGATCTTTCTAGACCTTATCTTGCGGCGAGTTCTCTCCCGTGCCCTCTCCCACACAATGCCATGATTCGACACCTGCTTCCCGTGTTCGCGATTTGCCTCGCAACCTTGCTCATCAGTTATGCCTCTGCCGACGAACCCCTCCTCGACGACACATTCCCCGTCGAGCGGATCGTCGATAGTTGCCGGTTCACCGAAGGACCGGCGATCGACAAAGAGGGGAATCTGTTCTTCTCGGACGGCTACAACGACCGAATAATGCGCTATGGCACCGACGGCAAGCTGACCGAGTTCCGCAAGCCGTGCGGCAAAACGAATGGCATGGCGTTCGACCGCGAGGGGCGGCTCGTCATGTGCCAATCGGCCGGCATGGGGGGCGGGCGAAAGGTGGCCCGGCTGGAGAAAGATGGGACCGAAACGGTGCTGGCCGCCGAATATGAGGGGAAGCGGCTCACAGCACCGAACGACGTGTGTGTCGATCCAGAGGGGCGGATCTTCTTCACCGATCCGGCCGGCCTGGGGGTCGATAATCCGCAGGGGGAGAGCAGCGTCTTCCGCATCGACGCCCCCGGCAAAATCGTGAAGATCATCGACAACCTGCAAAAACCCAACGGCATTTTGCTCACGCCCGACGGCAAGACGCTCTACGTCTCGGACCGCGGCACGCAACAGCTGCATCGCTACAAAGTGGCCGAAGACGGCAGCGTCAGTGACGACACAGTCATCTACGATTTCTCGCCCGACCGCGGCATCGACGGCATGCGGCTTGACGCCCACGGGAACATTTGGGCCGCCGCCGGCCAGGATAAAACGACCGGCCTGTTTGTCATCAGCCCCGCAGGAAAGCTCTTGCTCCACAAGCCGATGCCCGAGTTTTCGACGAACCTCTGCTTCGGCGGCCCCGACGGCAAAACGCTCTATTTCACCGCCACCACCAGCGTCTATAAACTGCGGACGACCGTGCCGGGCGTGGCCTGGGCCAAGCCCTAGGCCGCGCCTATCGTCGCGAGAAACTTTCGTCTTAGGGTTTTTCATCCGCACAGCCGCTGCCGACTTCGGCGACGATCACGGTGATATTGTCGTTGCCCCCTTGGCGGTTGGCCTCCTGGACGAGGCGCTCGCAGGCATCATCGAGATTGCGCCCCTGCGCCAGCACCTGGGCAATGTCCGGCTCGCTGACCATGTCGGTGAGGCCGTCGGAACAAAGCAGAATCCGGTCGTGCGGGTGAAGATCGAGACAATGCAATTCAACTTGCACTCCGGGCGCGCTGCCTCCCAGGATGTTTGTGACGACGTGCCGATAAGGATGCCTCTTGGCCAGTTCCGGCGACAGCAATCCCGATCTCACCATGTCGGCGGTGAGAGTGTGGTCGTGGGTCACCTGTTGCAGCCCGCCTTGGACCTGCAAGTAGCAGCGCGAATCTCCCACGTGCGCGACATAAAGCCGCCAGTTCACCGCTAGGGCGAAAGTCATTGTGGTGGCCATGCCGCGCCATTCGGGATGCTCGTCCGCTTCAGCGCAAATTCGCGAATCGGCTTGGAATAGCGCGTCTTGCAATTCGCGGAGCACGCTCTGCTCTTCGTTGGCCTTCAGATTCGAAAATCGACGGAGCGTATTGAGCAGAAAACTCTCGACGCTCGCAATCGAAAGTCCGCTGGCAACTTCTCCAGCCTGATGGCCGCCAACGCCATCGGCCACGATCAGCACAAAGGCACGATGACCGCTGGGAGTCGCCTTGGATTGCGGCAGATTGGAGTCGCGGACATATAGTGTTCGGGTGAGCTCCGCGATGACGAAGCAGTCCTCGTTGCTCTCGCGACGTCGGCCGCGGTCGCTGCGGCTCGCGCATTGCAATTGGAATGGCGATTGGGAATTCATGGTGTCCGCGACAATCGATTCGGCGATTGGAGAAGGCATGTAGTCCGAGATGGTGGTCGTCATCGCTTGATCCTTCAGTTCTGAGACAGTATTTGGAAAACCGCATCACGGCCTCCCCGCCGCATCCCTGCGGCAGGGCGCCCGGAGAGTTAAACGAGCGGCGGCTGGGAGCTTCGGAGGTCGAGTCCCTCGGCCTGTACGGGCTCCAGGTAAGAGACTAGTTCTCCGATGGCCATAGCGACTCCCCCAATCATGACCAGAACACTGGCGACAAAGGTCAACAGGACGATCGGAGCCAGAAAGGGCAATTCATAGGTCAGGCCGATCAGCAACATGATCAAGAGCATGCCGACAACCGACGCGAGTAACAGGATCAAGGCATTGCGGACCTGCCGGGCGCGACACAGGATCAAGCGGCATTGCTGATCGAGTGTCCCCAGGCGATGCCTCAATCGCGATTCAATATCCACTTGGTTCGTGCCGCTGTCGGCACCTGCCGCCAGCCGCAAATCGACGTCGAACCTTTCGCGATAGAACAATCGTAGCCGGGCGGTAATTGCCGCGAGACGGTTGTAGAGCGCCAGGCAAATCAGGCCATTGGCGGAAATCATCACCACTGGCATCGCCAGTTCTCGAAGGATATCTGCAGTAGTCATGGCATTTTCCAGTCGCCGCAAACGGGTAGCGTCGGACACAATGAGCGTCGCCGTTGCTACTCGTTGGGACCGGCCTCCATGACATCCGGCGTAACGCCGCTGGCATAGGCGCGGAAGTTGTTGCGAAACAGGGATGCCAGTCGAGCGGACATGGCGTCGTACGCGGCCGGATCCGACCAGGTCGAACGGGGCGACAGCACCTCCGGTGGAACTCCCGGGCAGGCGGTGATCGCATCCAGATGGAAGCGGGTGTCGCGAGTCACTGGGGCATCGCGCAGGTCGCCTCCATGGATCGCATCGAGAATCGCGCGGGTTTGCGACAGCTTCATGCGCTGGCCAACGCCATGCGGCCCGCCGGTCCAGCCGGTGTTAACCAGCCAAATGCGGCTGTGGTTCTGGCGCAGCTTGGCGGCCAGAAGCTCCGCGTACTTGCTCGGATGCCAGACCAGAAACGGCCCGCCAAAGCAAGGCGAGAACGTGGCTTGCGGTTCGCTCACGCCCATTTCGGTCCCCGCGATTTTGGCGGTGTAGCCACTGATGAAGTAGTACATCGCCTGCGCTCGCGACAGCCGGCTGACGGGTGGAAGCACCCCAAAGGCGTCGCAGGTCAGGAAGATGACATCCATGGGATGCCCGGCCATGCAAGGAACGCGCGCGTTGCGTATGAAGTCGATCGGATAGGCCCCACGCGTATTCTGGGTGATGCGAGTGTCGTGGAAATCGACGTGCCCCTCTGCCTCATCAGCCACAACGTTTTCCAGGACGGAACCGAAACGCAGTGCCTGGAAGATATCAGGCTCCTCTGCCGGGGTCAGGTCGATGGCTTTGGCATAGCAGCCCCCTTCAATATTGAAGATTCCGCGATCGCCCCAGCAGTGCTCATCGTCTCCGATCAGCATTCGCTTGGGATCGGCGGAGAGCGTGGTTTTGCCGGTTCCGGACAACCCAAACAGAATCGATACGTTCTGCTGGTTCTTGTCGCAGGTCGCCGAACAGTGCATCGATAACACCCCTCGCTTGGGCATTAGATAGTTCATGACGGTGAAGACTCCCTTCTTCATCTCGCCGGCGTACTCGGTTCCCAGGATGACCGCCTCGCGGTCGACGAAGCTGATATCGACGCTGGTTCGCGACGACATGCCCTGGGTCAGCGGATTGGCGGGGAACTGGCCGGCGTTAAAGATGGTAAAGTCCGGCTCGCCGAATTCCTCGAGTTCCTGGCGAGTAGGGCGGATCAGCATCGCGTGCATGAACAAGGCGTGGTAGGGACGCGAACAGATCACGCGCACCTTGAGACGATGGACCGGATCCCAGCCCGCGAAGCCGTCCACGCAGTACAGTACTTCGCGGGTATTGAGAAAATCCTGGGCTCGTGTGCGATTGATCGCAAACGAATGCCGTTCCAGGGGCACGTTGACATCACCCCACCAAACGTCATTTTGCGACATCTCCTCCTGCACAATTCGTTTGTCTTTGGGCGATCGACCAGTCTTCCGCCCGGAATAGGCGATAAGCGCTCCGCTGTCGGCAATCCGCGTGCCTGGTTCCAGGCGGAGGGCCTCCTCGTACAAACGGGCCGGTGAAAGATTGCGGCGAATAGTCGCCACCGAGATGCCATAGTTATAAAGGTCCATGATCGCTCTCCTATCGGAAGTTGCATCCGCCGGCGTGGATGCACGTCGAGCGGTAACGAACCTAGGACGACGGCACTAAAGTGTGCCGGCTGGTGGATTCGTCGAAACCAGCCAGGAGAGGTGGATTTGCTTTGGCGGTGCGGTCGCGGGGTGGTTGTCCCATCGCGCGGCCGCGCGAGAGCCAAGTTGGCGTCAGTCCTTGGTGCCGATTTCCTGGTAACTGATGTCCTGCCAGAAATCGACTTCCACGGTCTCGTGCATCGAAAGTTGCCGCTCGAAGAACGACAGTTCCTCCGCGAATTCCTCCCAGGACCGAGGCAGGGGCTGATGATACTCCAGGCTTCGGCCCAGCGAGACCAGCCGACGACGGAGCGCATCGTGTTGTCGCTTCAGATCGTTGATTTGTCGCTCTAACCAGGGGGCCTGAGAGCATGCCGCGGCGATGAGCGGGCTGTTCTCTTCCGCGCCGAATTGTTCCTCGCACTTCACCTTGAGCTGGCGAACGCAGTCGGATGCCTCGCGCGCCAGCGCCGCGTGGTCGCGGATCAGTTGATAGATTCGTTCGAACAGCGGCTCCACCAAGCTCAGGCGCAATTCGCGGGGAGACGAGACACTCTCGGTCAGATTGCGGGTTGTCATGGCAGTTCTCCGGATGAATGGTAGTGAGCCCTCTGCCGCCTGCACGCGAATGTCGCGTTCAAAGTACTGAGTTGTACCGAAGCGGAATGCAACTCGCGTGCCAGCGTCCTGTCGATGGCACGGCGATCAATTTTGCGAATGCCCGAATGGCGGCCGTGGCTCGCATTTCTCGGAGATTTGGAGTGAGCCGCCTTTCGCCCAACACAATTACTAATGTATGGGGCAGTCGCAGGTCGCTGGCGGGCGTGCGATATCGCGCAGTGATACGCGGAGTGACACACTCTGCAATCGGAAAGCCAAGCATTTAATCGCACCGGTTAGTCCACGATTCGTACCACGCCAGCAGGCACCCGGCCTTCGTATCCCGGTCCTTTGTTTACCGCGAGAATTGGTATAGTGTCGCTTCACAGTGCAGCTGCCAATTGCACGCCGAGTTGGCGTCCGAAAAAGAATCAAGAAATACCGACCCCTAGGCCAAACCAGCAGCGGACCGCCCAACTTGCCGAACGACTGGGTCCGGAATGACCACTCGCGACAGAGACCGTTCGCTAAGTCTTGGCTCATCCGCAAATAAGCTCAGCCCTGATTGGCTTTGGGCAGGTTTCGCAGATCGACGAGGCGACTGCGGCGAGCGAGTTGTCACAGCCTCCGCTCGACTGGGATGCCTTGTTCGACGAGAGCTGAGCGGCGGCCAATAGGCCTCGACGATCGTTGAGGCTTGACGCCACTATTTATCCCTGGGCGGTGGCGGCATCGAGGGAGCATCGAGCAACGCTTGCGACTGAGAGACGATTTCCGAGACGAGGGCAGGCAATCCACTAGGCTTTCCCGTGACGGTGAACCCGCTCAGCCGCTGCCGGCCGCGAAAGACGTTGACGGTGACTTCGACCTTTTCCCCCGCGACCCGATAGCGGCCGACGAGGCGATGCGCGTCGGGAAAGTCCTTGGCATCGATGAACACGACCGCTCCCTTCTCGCCGCGGGCCGAGACGTTGCGCAGCCGTTCGTCCACCGCGACCGAGAGCTTGAGCACGTCGTCGAACTGCTCCTCGTCCTGAAAGTTGGATTGGAGCACAATCGGCCGCACCCGCTGCAGCGGGATTCGCTCGCGATCAGCCAGCGTCACCTGGCCGATGTCAAAACTGCCGCCCCCTTTGGGACTGGCCAGCACCGGCCGCTGGATGCCGCCGATGTCGCGAGCCAGTTCCGGCACCGTGTCGGCGGCGAACTGGAACAGATCAGCCACATCGACGAACTGGTTTTCGCGCAGCTTGCCGCCGCGCATTCCCAGGAGCAGGCTGTAGGTAAGCACTCCTTGGCCATAGCGGGTCGCCTCGTAGCTCACGGCGTCGGCCGCGCAGCCGGCGATGACATGCATGCCGGTGCGATCCTTCATCCGCTCGACCGCCCGCACCTGGCTCGAAGGGACCTCGCGGCGGTCGGTCAGCTTTTCGACGAGCCGCCCCGAGGCGCAGGTGTCGAGAATCAGCACCTGCTTGAGGGCGGGAATTTGCTTGATGAATTCGGTCAGCTCCTCGCTCGTCAGGGTTGTTTGCTGGCGGATGGCCGGATCGGTAATCGCGGCGGACGACGCCTCGGCGGTCAGAAAATGAAAATCTCCATCTTGCCCGCCGTGGTTTATTCCGTGGCCGGCCAGATAGACGAGCAGCACGTCGCTCGGGCCAGCCGCCTGGGCCGCTGCCAAGGCGCGAGTCAGGCTCGCCTTGGTCGGGCGCTCGCCGGCGGCGGCATGGGTGGTGAGCAAGGTGAGGTGGACGTTGCTTTCGCCCAGCAAGCGCCCCGCCGCCAGCCGCAGGGCCCCGGCGAAGGCTTCCGCATCGCGAGCGGCATACTGCAGGTCGATGGCGTCGCCACCATAGTCGGAAACTCCCGCCACGATCGCCCATAAGGCGGGCGCGCGCTGCCCGCGCGCCGAGCCGCGCGGCGGTGCGACGATTTGCAGCCCGCGACTGGCCAGATACCCCTCGCCGTTGTACGCCTGGACCTCGATCGTATTGCTCTCGCCGGGGCGAAGCCGCGGATCGCTCGCCAGATCGAGGTCGAGGACCAGCTCCGCGGAGCTGGCGTCGAAGCCGCGCGGCCGGGCATCGGCCGATTGCTCCTTGCCGTTGATTTTGACCACCAGCTTGCCGATGCCGCCCCCTCGGTTGGTGAGCCGCACGCGATAGCGATGGTCGCTACCCTGTATTTCGGCCAGTTGCACCGCGGGGAAGAGCGCGGGGGCGACGAACGCGGCGACGTCGCGCAGCGGCTCCTGGCTCAGGCCGAGCCTTTTGGCCAAAAGATGCGGATCGTAGTAGCGGTCTTTCAGTTGGGCCAGCTCGATCGGCTCGCCGCCGACCAGCCAATAGAGGCCGCCGGTATCGCCCCCGTTGCTGGCGTCGAATCGCCCAGCGGGATCGACGACCGCCCAGCCCCCATCGCGAAAACCCATCAGTTGGCATTCTTCCTGGCCGGTCGCGCAGTTCCACACCCGCACCGTGCCATCGCTCGCGCCGGTAGCGGCCAGCCGGCCATCGCCCAAGAGAGAGGCGGTATTGACCCGATCCAGATGCCCGCTGAGCCGACGCAGCTCGCGGCCGGTGGCCGTTTCCCACAGGCTGCCGGTGCGGTTGACGCTGCTGGCCAGGAGCGCGTGCCCATCGGGGGTGAAGGCGAGCTCAGTGATGAGCAAGTCATGCACGCCGAACCAGCGCAGCTCCCGGCCGCTGAGCGTGCTTTGCAACTGAATGGCGAAATCGCGGACCCCGCCGCCCGGGGTTGGGTTCCACCCCGCGATGGCCAGCAGCCGGCTGTCGGCCGAGCAAGCGACCGTGCAGCCGCCGCCGCGATCGAACTTTCGGACGAGCTTTCCGGTGGCAACTTCCCAGAGGCCGATCGTGCTCACTTCGAGGCCGAAATTCGGCTTGAAGCTGACCGTGACGAGGTGGCGGTTGTCGCCGGTGAAGATGATTTCCTGCACCTCGTCGGCGGCCAGGGTGCGCAGCTCGCGGCCGGTTTTCAGATCCCAGAGGCTGACGGTTGCCGTTTCGTGGTCGGCAGTGGCGAGCGACAATCCATCGGGAGCGACCGCGAGCGAGCGACCTCGGAATTTGCCCAGGAGTTCCCCCGTGGCGAGGTTCCGCCACTCGACCGTGTGCCGATCGGCCTGCACGACGAGCGACTGGCTGTCGGGCAAAAAGGCCCCGGTGTAGCCGGCCATTCGCGATTGCAAGCGGCCGCCGGCCAGATCCCACAGGTGCGCGGTTTGGTCGCTATGCCCCACCAGCAGCCAGCGACCGTTGGCCGCGGCCGCGATGCGAACGACCTGGGAAATAGCCCCCCCGAATTGCCGCACCTGCCGGCCGGTGGCGGCATCCCACAAGGTGGCGACGGCCCGGTTTTGGCCGGTCAGAATGTGCTGGCCATCGGGCGAATAGGCCACCGCCTCGACCCGGTCGTCGGCAACCACCAGGCGGCGAAGCTCCTTGCCGCTCGCCACGTCGAACACAATCGCCCCTTCGTCGGTCGCGGTGACAACCGACTTGCCATCGGGGGACCAGGCGGCGAGGTGGCTCGCGTTCGAGCCGGTCTTCGGAAACTTCTGGAGTTGGGTTCCGGTAGCCAGGTTCCAGAGGCGAACCGTATCGTCACCACCGGTGGTAAGCGCCAGCTTGCCGTCGCGCGAGAATTCGGCCCGGCGGATTCCCCGTTCGTGGCCGGTCAGCTTTTGCAAAACCTCTCCCCCATCAAGCCGCCACAGGAATCCCACCCCCGCGCGATCGCCGGTCAGCGCGAGTTTTCCATCGCTGGAGACGGCTAGCGCCGAAATGTCTTGCCCGACGCCGGCATATTCCTGCAAGGCCTGGCCGGTGGGCCAATCCCAGAGGCGGACGCTCCCCCCGCTGGCCACGAGCAGCCGGGGCTTATCGGGCAGAAAGGCGGCGGCGGAGCCGGTAAATTCCCGTAATTGCTTGCCGGTGCGGGGATCCCAGAGGCGAATGAGGCCGCCGCTGACGGTGAGCAGCGCGCGGCCATCCGGCGAAATCGCCACCGGCTCGACGGGGTCTCCCTGGTCGGGAATCCGCAGCACTTCGCGGCCGCTCGCCACGTCCCAGAGCCGGGCGGTGTAGTCTTCGCTGCCGGTCAGCAGGAACTTGCCGTCGGCCGAAAAAGCGGCGGCATAGACCCAATCGGAATGCCCCAGTTGGGCGAGCAATTGCGGGCGCGACTGGCCTGGCGGCGGCTCGGCGGGCTGGGCGAGCAACCGGCTCGTGCCGCTTGCCAACAGCGCGAGCACCGCCAGCAAACAAGCGTTAAATTGAGAACGGCGAAACATCGGCAGGCCCCCCATCCAGAATGGTGGTGCGGTTCTCAGAGCCTAGCTTCACCGCGATCCGCCGGCAACTCGCGCGGGCGGGGCGAATTCCTATTCTCCCCCTCCCAGCAACATGTTCCCAAACGAGCCGACGTTGAGCACGCTCCCTTCGTCGGCACTTTTGCCCCCCATGCCAGAATGGGCGAGCACGCGGCCGGCGAGGCGGCTGAAGGGGAGCGATTGCAGCCAGACCTTGCCGGGGCCGGTCAGCGTGGCGAGAAACAGCCCTTCGCCGCCGAACAGGGTGTTCTTGAAGCCCCCCACGAAGCCGATGTCGTAGTTCACGCTCGTTTGCAAGGCGACGAGGCAGCCGGTGTCGAGGCGCAGCGTCTCGCCGGGGGCCAGCACGCGCTCGATCAGCGTCCCGCCGGCATGCACCAGGGCGATGCCGTCGCCGACCAGCTTTTGCATGATGAACCCTTCGCCGCCGAAAATGGCGACGCCGATTTTCTTCTGAAAGGCAATGCTGATCTGCACGCCGCGAGCCCCGCACAAAAACGAATCCTTCTGGCAGATGATCGAGCCGCCCAGCTCATCCAGGTGCAGCGGCACGATCTTGCCGGGATAGGGGGAGGCGAAGGCGACGACTTCGCGCTGGTTGGCGATGTTGCTGAAGGTGGTCATGAAGAGCGATTCGCCGGTCATCATCCGTTTGCCGGCCGACGCGATCTTTCCCCAAAAGCCCTGCCCTTTTTGGCTCGGATCGCCGAACACCGTCTCCATCTTGATGCCGCTGGTCATGTACATCATGCCGCCGGCTTCGGCGATGACCATTTCGCCCGGATCGAGCGTCACTTCGCAGAACTGCATTTCGCTGCCGAAAATTTCGTAGTCAATGACATCGGCCCGTTTGCCCCCCGAGCGTCCCGCGACCGCCGTCGGCCCGTCGATGATTTCGAGCCCCTCGGTGCCTGCCGGGTTGCGAATCTGAAAGACATGATTGCACGCCTGGCAACGCACTTGCCGCCCTTCGAGCTGGGGGTTGTACGAGTATTGTTTGCCGCAGGCAGGGCAGTTGATGGTGGTCATGGGGAGTGGGAGTGAGTGGTGAGGAAGTTGGAAATTAGTCGTCTATTCTTCGCGTTGTGCGCGGGTCTCCGACCCCGCACTTCGCGGCTCGGGTTGTGTGCGGGTCTCCGACCCCGCACTTCGCGGCGGGGTCGGAGGCCCGCGCCGAACATGCGACCCGCGCTGAACATGTTGTAATTAGTCGTCTATTCGCCGCGAGGGGGTAATTCTTGTCCCCGGCATTGGGCCAGCACGCGACACAAGAGCCCCGCGATGTTCCAGGCATCGTCCACGCCCCGGTGGTGCGTCCCTTCGAGCGCCATGCCGGCGTGTTCACAGGCGGCATCGAGGGCCAATTCGCTGGGCAGATTATAAGCCAGCGAAAAGAGATTTTTCACGTTCAAATGCGTCGGGCCAAAAGGATAGGGCACCGTCAGTTCCTTGCACACTTTCTCGAACTGCCGGCGGTCGTAGTCTCCCCAGCTGGCAAACAGCCGTTCGAGCGAGCGATATTCCCGCTTGAGGATGCCCACCGCGTCGGCCAGGGTGCCGGCGGAGTGAAAATCCTCGGCCTTCAGCGTGGTGAGCTGCGTGCAGAAGGGGCTGATTTCCGACCGGACCGGCCGAATGAGGATGCACCGCTTTTCGATCCGCTCGAGCCGGCGGGTATCGACCACGCACAGGCCCACCTCGATGATCTCGCTCAGTTGCCCCGGCGGCGGCGCTTGCCCACTCCAGCAGGTCGATTCGATGTCGATGACGAGAACCCGGTCGAGCAGCTTGGACATGCGGGCATTGTAAAGGATTTGCCCCGGTCTGCCGCGCGCGTCAGGCGGTTTCGGCTACCATGCAAGCATGGCCACGAGTTCCTACGACTACGATGTTCTGGTGATCGGCGCGGGTCATGCCGGGGTCGAGGCGGCGCTGGCGGCGGCTCGCGCGGGGGCCCGCGTCGGCCTGCTGACAACCAACTGCGATACCGTCGCCCAGATGAGCTGCAACCCGGCCATCGGCGGCATCGCCAAGGGGCAGATTGTCCGCGAAATCGACGCCCTCGGCGGCAGCATGGGGCAGGCCATCGATGCCACCGGCATCCAGTTTCGCCTCTTGAATCGCCGCAAGGGGCCGGCGATGCACAGCCCCCGCGCCCAGGCCGACAAAAAGGCCTATCAATTCGAGGTCAAGCGGATCGTCGAGGAGCAGCCGGGACTGACGCTGCGGCAAGAGGTGGTGGAGGATTTGCTCACGGAAGAGGCGAACGTCAGCGATGTTCAAAGTTCAAAGTTCAAGGTTCCAGGTTCGGAAGGCCCCAACTTTGAACCTGAAACCTCGAACCTTGAACCCGCGCAGCGCATCACCGGCGTCCGCGTTCGCGGCGGGGTCGAATACCGCGCGCGGGCGGTTGTGCTGACGACGGGAACCTTCCTGGCGGCGGTCATGCATACGGGCGAGGTGAAAACTCCCGGCGGACGGGCTGGCGAAGGAACCACCACCGGCATCAGCGGAGCTTTGAACCGGCTGGGCTTTCGGGTCTCGCGGTTCAAAACCGGCACACCGTGCCGCCTCAATGGCCGGACCATCGACTACAGCCAGTGCGAGTTGCAGCCCGGCGACGACGAACCCGAGCCGTTTTCGTTTCTCACCAGCGAAGCCACCCGCCAGCGTATCGCCGCCGATCAGGTGCCATGCTGGATCACGCACACGAATAATCAGGTCCATGACCTGATCCGGGCCAACTTGCATCGCGCGCCGATGTACAGCGGGCAGATCAATTCGCGCGGGCCACGCTATTGCCCATCCATCGAGGACAAAGTCGTCCGCTTTGCCGATAGGGACGGCCACCAGCTATTTCTCGAGCCCGAAGGGCGGCACACCCGCGAAGTGTACGTCAACGGCATCTCGACCAGTTTGCCGCGCGACGTGCAAGACGCCATGCTGCGCCTCATTCCCGGCCTGCAAAATGCCGAGATCATGCGCTATGGCTACGCGGTGGAATACGACTTTTGCCCTCCCGATCAGCTCTGGCCCTGGCTTGAAACCAAGCAAGTTGCCGGCCTCTTTTTCGCCGGGCAAATCAATGGCACGACGGGCTATGAAGAAGCCGCCGCCCAGGGGCTGATTGCCGGGGCCAGCGCGGCCTTGCGACTGGCAGGCAAGGCTCCGCTGGTGCCCAGTCGCGAGGAGGCTTATATCGGCGTGCTGCTCGACGACCTGGTCACTTGCGGCGTCGATGAGCCTTATCGCATGTTCACCAGCCGGGCCGAATTTCGCCTGCTGCTGAGGCACGACAATGCCGACCGCCGGCTGACTCCGCTCGGCCGCGCGGCGGGTCTGGTCGATAACACCCGCTGGGAACGCTACGAGGCGAAGCAGGCCGAAATGGCCCAGGCCCTCGCGCTGCTTCATGCCGGCCGAGCCGAGGGGGTGCCGCTCGATCAGTTTCTGCGGCGGCCGGAGATCGAATGGCCCGATGTCATCCGCCACGAGCCGACATTGGCCGCGATTTCACGCGAGGCGGCCATTCAAGTGACCTACAACCTCAAATACGAGGGGTATGTCGCCCGGCAAGAGCTGCAAGTCGCCCGGCAGAGGCGCTTGTCCGAGAAGCCGATCCCGCCGAGTTTCGACTATGCCTTGATTCGCCACCTCCGTACCGAAGCCCGCGAAAAGCTGGGCCGCGTCCGCCCGCTGTCGCTCGCCCAAGCGAGCCGGATCAGCGGCATTACGCCCGCCGATCTGGCGCTAGTGCTGGCCCATTTGGAGAACGGCGCGGGAAATACGAAACGAGTGGGAGAGGGGGAGAGCGGGAGAGAGGGAGATCAGACTTCGACTTCTCCTTTCTCCCCCTCTTCCCCTCGCCCCCTCTCCCCCTCCTGAATCGATCATCCCCTCTCCTCCCTTCATCCTCGACCGGCCATGCCCAAGCCTCGTCCCAACAGCCATGCCATTTTCACCCGCGCCAAGGAACTGATTCCCGGCGGCGTCAACAGCCCGGCCCGCGCCTTCGGCGGAGTCGGCGGCGAGCCGGTAGTCTTCGACCGGGCGAGCGGGGCGTACCTGTACGATGTGGATGGCAATCGGTACATCGACTACATCGGCTCGTGGGGGCCGATGATTCTGGGGCATCAGCACCCGCGGGTCGTCGCGGCGGTGCAAGAGGCGGTCGGCAAGGCGTTCAGCTTCGGCGCGCCGACGCCGGGCGAGAACGAGCTGGCCGAACTCATCATCGGGGCCGTTCCCTCGATCGAAATGGTGCGGCTGGTCAATTCGGGGACCGAGGCGACGATGAGCGCGATCCGCCTCGCCCGCGGCTACACGGAACGCGACGGCATCGTCAAGTTCGCGGGGAACTATCACGGCCACGTCGATAGCCTGCTGGTGGCGGCGGGGAGCTCGGCCGCGACCCTCGGCGTGCCGAACTCCCCCGGCGTGACGGCCGGCATGGCGAAAGACACAATCATCGCCCGCTACAACGATTCCGAAGGCCTCGCGCAAATCTTCGCCCAGCACGGGCCGCGGATCGCCGGCGTCATCTTTGAGCCGATTGTCGGCAACATGGGGACCGTGGTGCCGACGCCGGAGTTCCTGCGGGCCTTGCGCGAGCTGACCGAGCGGCATGGGGCGCTGCTCATTTGCGACGAAGTGATGACCGGGTTTCGCGTCGCCTATGGCGGGGCGCAGGAGCTGCTCGGCATTCGGCCCGATCTGACGACGCTCGGCAAAATCGTCGGCGGCGGGATGCCGATCGGCGCTTATGGGGGCCGGCGCGAGATCATGAGCCACGTGTTGCCCGCCGGCAAAGTGTTTCAAGCGGGGACGCTTAGCGGCAACCCGGTGGCCACGGCGGCGGGCATCGCCACGCTGCGGGAACTGCACGAACGGCCCCCGTATGCCCGGCTGGAACAGCTCGGCAAGCAGCTCGCGACCGGCCTGGCCCAGGCCGCGACGAAGGCCGGCGTGCCGCACGCGATCACCCGCGTCGGCAGCATGTTAACGCTGTTTTTCGCTCCCCAGCCGCCGACCGATTGGGAGAGCGCCGCCGGGAGCGATACGGCCCGCTTTGCCCGCTATTTTTGGGGTCTGCTCGACCGTGGGGTCTATATGCCTTGCAGCCAGTTCGAGGCCCTTTTCATTTCGGCCGCCCACACCGACGCCGACATCGCCGCCACGATTGCCGCCGCGGAAGAGGCGCTCGGGGAGTAACGTTGGTCGCTTAGCCCAGTGATCCATGCTCAGCGGGCCATGCCTCATCCACTCCAATTCCACGATCCTTCCTCGCTCGCCTCACCCGCGAAGGATTCGGGAGGTCAAGCCGGCGAGTCGCCGCGAGAACGGCACTCGCAACGCCAGATTCGCATCGGTTCAGCGATCGCGATTTCCCGGCGACGATTGCTGGTCGAGGCCAAGGAGATGTTTGCGGATTTCGCGACCGACCTTCGGGCAACGCATCCAGAGCGCGCCGAATTATTCGTGAACTCGGCGCACCGAGTGCTTCGCAAAATCAACGGGCGCGCGCTTCGGGATATAATCCGACACGTGAATTTCGTGATCTTCGCGGCGAATCGCGAAATGATGCGCGAAGTGGCCAGGAAATTTGGTGCCGACGATTGGCAGGAGACGCTGGCGTTTTTCGACCCGGATACGCGGACCCTGTGTTTGAACGGTGCGCGCGAAACAGGGGACTCGCGAGCGTTTGAATTGTCCGAAATCTACGCCCACGAGTTCGCGCATGCCCTGGATCTTGGGCGCGTCTTTTCGGATCGTCCCGCGTGGATCGCGGCGTGGTCGAGAGAGATTTTGGACGGCCGATTGGGGATCCAGGCGGCCAGCAGTCCCACCGAAGGATTTGCCTCCTTTGCCGAGCTTGCTATACTCCGTTCGAACGTGGCGGCGGCCGAGCTACCACGGTGCATGCGTTTTTGGATCAAGTCGGGGCTCGAATGACGAATCGTCAGAAAAGCACCAGTAAAGGGAAACCGCGCGAAGGTTTGTTGATTCTTCGCGACGGCCCATCGGCTTTTCAATCGCTCCAAGCCTGGAAGGCCGAGCAGGCCCGAGCGAAGTCGCGAAAGCGGGCCAAACCGGCGGATCGTCGCAAGCCCAAAAAGCCGCGCAGCTGACCATTGTTCCATCGGGAATCGTCATCGCTTGCCCCACGGTTCCTACCGCGTTACGACCAGAGCGCTACCGCGAATGACGCCGGGACGGACGGGTCGCCGGATTATTGGGCAATCCACCGTGCGGGCTTGTGGACCTCGCGGAAGCGATACGTTAACGGTTCTAGAAGCACCCTCGGAGCCTCTCCATGAGTACCCTGCACTCAATGATTGCCGCTTGCCAGTTTAACCGCACCCGCACTTTGGCCACGCTCGACCGGGCCGAGCAACTGGGGGCCTTGGGCTTTCGGCCGGGACCGCGGCGGGCGCATGTGGCGTGGCAATTGATGCACGTTGCCGTCACCGAAGAGCTGTTCGCCACCGAACGGCTGGTGCCGGGAACGACCGCCGCCTTTGCCGACCTGGTCCCGCGGTTTCGTGGCGGAAGCACGCCGGACGACAGCATTCCGACGGCCGCCGAGATTCGCGACGCGCTGAACCAGACCCGCGAGCACCTGCTGGCCACGCTGTCCCGCTTTGGCGACAAAGACCTGGGGACGATTCCCGCAGCTCTCCAGGAGCGCAAGCTGGCGATCGTCGATGTGCTGCACATTCTGGCCTGGCACGAGGCACATCATCAGGGACAAGCCCACATTTCGCTCAACCTGTTTCAGGCGCAGACCAAATGACGACCCCTCCCAATCCAGGCCAGATTTTGGCCCAAATGGCGGTCGGCAATTGGCTGTCGCAGGCCATCTATGTCGCCGCCAAGCTGAGCCTGGCCGACCTGCTGGCCGCTGGTCCGCGCGACGCCACCGATCTGGCCGCCGCCTGCGGCGCGCGGGCCCAGCCGCTCTATCGATTGCTGCGGGCGCTGGCGAGCGTCGGCATATTCGCCGCGGATGAGTCGGGCCGCTTCCGGCTGACTCCCCTCGCCGAGCCCTTGCGGAAGGACGATCCCGCCAGCAAGCGGGCCATGGTGCTGATGACCGGCGAGGAGCAATATCGGGCCTGGGGCGAATTGCTCTATAGCGTGCAAACCGGCCAAACCGGCTTTGACCGGGTGTTTGGCGAGCCGCTATTCGACTATTTATCCACGCGGCCGGAGCAGGCCCGGACCTTCGACGAGGCAATGGTCGCCATTCATGGCCGCGAAACGCCGGCCATGCTGGCGGCTTACGACTTTGCGGGGATTCGCATTCTGGCCGATCTGGGGGGCGGCAACGGCAGCGTCCTCTCGGCGGTGCTCCTCCAGCACCCCCATCTCCGCGGTATCCTGTTCGACTTGCCGCACGTTGTCGAGCGGGCCCGGCCCGCCCTCGACGCGGCAGGACTGGCCGAACGCTGCCAAACGGTCGGCGGCAGCTTTTTTGAAACGGCCCCGGCCGGTGCCGATGCCTACTTCCTGCGGCACATCCTTCACGACTGGGACGACGAGCGGGCGCACCGCATCCTGCGCATCATCCATGCGGCCGCGCCGGCCGGGGCGAAACTGCTGATTGTCGAATCGGTTATCACCCCCGGCAACGAGCCGGGCTTTGCCAAGCTGCTCGACCTGACGATGCTGGTCATTCCCGGCGGCCAGGAACGCACCGCCGACGAATATCGCGACCTGCTCGCCCGCGGCGGTTTTGAACTGCGGCGAATCATCCCCACCGCCGCCGACGTGAGCGTGCTGGAGGCCGTGAAAGTAGATTGAGGACGGCCAGCAAACCTATACAAGCCCGAAGCGCAAGCGAGGGACATCGCCAACCACAAGAAACCCTCGCTGGCGCGTCGGGTTTGTGTAATCCGCGCGAAATTCGCGGGCTCCATCCCATGAAAACCATCGACTACCTCTTCGAAACGACCGACGTCTCGCCGGAGGAAATTGCCCAGCGAGCCGGATTGCCGGTCGAGCGCGTGACGGCGATTGCCGAGGGACGCTGGACCCCCAGCCCCGACGACCGGGCAAAACTGGCCGCGGCCTTTGGCCTCGCCGTGTCCGACATCAGTTGGGGGCACTCCATGAGCCCCCGCAACATTCGCTACCGCCGCCACGGCCTGCGGGAGAATTTTTGAGGGGCGAACTACTTCCCCTCCACCGTGATCAGCTTATCTTCCGGATTCTCGCTCAGAATCAGCCCGCGGAAGTGAACTTCCTGCGCGACGGAGTTGCTGTGCAGTTGCAGGCCGAGAGGGCCTTCGCCGCAGAGTTCCGGCTTGGGGTCTTCCCAATCGGCGACAAGTTGCCCGTTCACGGCGAGGCGAATGCGGTTGCCCATCGCCAGGATTTCCATTTTGTTCCAGCCGCCGACGTTGTCCGCTTTGCGAGCGCGGCCATCGTCCTTATAGATGCTGTTGCGGCGGAAGAGATCGTAGAAGCCCCAGCCGCTGGGGAACATGACAAGGTGCCCCTGATACGAATAGGGCTGGCCATCCTTGTCGAACTTCTTGCCCCACATGGCGACGCCCGAGTGCATTCCCGATTCGACAAGCTTCCCTTCGAGCAGCAGGCGGAAGTTGCGGTAGTTCTTTTTCGTGAGCAGATAGTTGCTCACCTTGGGGGCGTTTTCCTTTTCATTGCGGGCGACGATCACCCCCTCCTTAATCGAGAAGTATTTCGGCGTCCCCGCTTCGCCCGTATTCCCTTCCCAGCCCGTGAAATCCTTTCCATTGAACAGCGCCACCGGCTTTTCGCTTTCCGGAAACTTGACGGTCGCGGCCCAGTTGGCGGCGTCACCAGCGGCCGGCTGATCGCTGACCTTATCGGCAGCCTGGATGGTGGAGTTCGTAGCGAGCGCGGCAAGCGCGCAGCCGAGCGTGAGCAGGCGGAGCATGGGAGAGCTTCCTTGAGGGAATGAAAAGTCCAGGGATCGGCGGGAGTATAGCGGACCGCGGAAGCGGCTGAAACTAAGGGGGCAAAGGTCCGCTGGGGCGCTAGCCAGCGGAAATTCGCCGTGAAGTCGCGAAGATTGGGAA
This sequence comes from Pirellulaceae bacterium, assembly GCA_033762315.1. Taxonomy (GTDB): domain Bacteria; phylum Planctomycetota; class Planctomycetia; order Pirellulales; family Pirellulaceae; genus CAYLLN01. Next base: position 2,625 of record JANRLS010000203.1, on the reverse strand, counting down.
AGGCAGACAAGGTTGGCGGCGAGTTCGTCGCTCCGAGGCTCGCCTGCTAGCAGCCCTTTAGACACCGATTTGCCTTGACCGCGGTTCCCACAGGGTCGTACTATCCGACGCCATTTTGCCCATTTTGCGCGCGGACTCGGTTTCTGCATGAACTCGCTTGGCGGTTATCGCTGGCTGCTTATCGCCATTTTGGCGGCGGCGCTCGGGGTGCGCCTGGTCGCCGGGGCGTGGTGGCAGCAGCGCTTGCCGGTAGGGCAACGGTTCGCGTTTTCCGACAGCGAAGGATACTGGGAACTCGCCCGGACGCTTGCTCGCGGCGAGCCTTATGAATATGGCCCGGAGCGTTATCGGATTTTTCGCACGCCCGGCTATCCGCTGATTCTGGCGGGGCTGTTTCTATTTGGCGGGAATGAGCCGCCGATTTGGGCCGCGCGGATGATCTCGGCGGTCTTGGGGACACTGGCGGTCGCCGGCGTCGCGGCCTTGGGGCGGCTGCTGTTTGGCGAGCGGGCGGCGCTCGTCGCGGCGGCGATGGCGGCGGTCTATCCCGAAGCGATCGCGCTGAGCACGTTCGTCCTCAGCGAGGCTCCGTTCTGCCCGCTCTTCGTCTGGCAACTCGTCGCCTGGACCAAGGGGTGGCAAGCGCGCGATAAGCGGGCGCTTATCGGCTGGTCGCTAGGGGCCGGCTTACTCGGCGGACTAGCGACCCTGATGCGGCCGAGTTGGCTACTGTTTATTCCCTTTGCCTTGGCATTCGGCCTGCTCGCCACCATCAAGCCGCGCGGCGACTCGCTCCCCAAGCAACTGGCGATGGGGGGCCTGCTGCTGGCGGGTTTGTGCCTCGCCATGCTGCCGTGGTGGATTCGCAACTACGCGGTCGCCGGGCGCTTCGTGCCGACGAGCCTGCAAGTCGGCGCGAGCCTGTACGACGGCATCAGCCCGACCGCCACCGGCGCGAGCGATATGCGATTCGTGGCGGGTTTCGTCCAAACCCAACATGCCGCTGACGCTCGCCATATTCCGCCCGCCGCGCCGCGCCTTTTTGAAGATCGGCTCGACCAGCGAATGCAGGGCGCGGCGCTCGCCTTTGCCCGCGCGAATCCGGGCCGCGTGGCCGAACTGGCGGGAATCAAGCTGTTGCGAATGTGGAACCTCTGGCCCAACGCCGCCGAACTGGGCAGCACCACGCTGCGCCTCGCCCTGGCGACAACCTACCTGCCGGTGATGCTGCTCGCGGTCGCCGGTGCGTGGCGATTTTCCCGCCGGGGGTGGCCCTATGTGCTGTGCTGGCTGCCGGCCGTTTATTTCACTTTGCTTCACGTGATCTTCGTCAGCTCGATTCGCTACCGCCAGCCGGCGATGCTCCCGCTAATTGTCCTCGCGGCAGGGATGCTCGTTTCGCTGGTCTGGTCGCACGACAAGCCAATCGCCACGAATTCCGCTCCGTAGCTTTCGTTCGCCGCTGCAAACTTATGACGACCACTCCCCCCACCACCGCAAGGCAGCCCGGCTTTTTTGCCCGGCTGTGCGGCGAGCTCAAGCGGCTCGTCGTGCTGGCGGCGCTCGGGGGGGCGATTTTCATCGCCGCGAAATACTATTGCGTGGATCGGCTGAACGAAGAAATCCGCCTGCGGGTGCAATCGCAGCTCGCCACCGGCTATCCGGGGCTGTTCGTTTCGATCCGCTCGGCCCGGCGAATTGCCGGCGAAGGGGTCGAGCTGCGCGGCCTGCAAATCGCCGATGCCGAGGGCACCCCGCCGCTCGTCCACATCGACGAGCTGTTCGCCGAATGCGACACGCGGCTCCCCGACTTTGTCACCAAGCCCCCGGTCATTCTGCGGCTGCACTTGCAGCGGCTCAAGCTGCGGGCCCAGCGGCAGCCCGACGGTTCGTGGAACCTCGCCCGGCTGATGCCGCTCCCCGGCCTCGGCGGGAACGGCCCACCGCCGCCGGCCACGATCAGCGACGGCTCGATCGAGATTCTCGACCCGACACAGGCTCAGGCCGCGCCGCTGACCCTGCGCAACATCGAGCTCGCCATCGAGCCCGCCGCCATCGGGCAATCCGCCGCCGGGCAATCCGCGGCCACGCAGTCCGCCGTCGAGCCGCCGCGCACCATCCTGCGCGTTCGCGGCACGCTCGCGGGGGACCACGTCGAGAAGATCGACATCGACGGGACGCTCGATCCAAAAACGGCCCAGCTTCAGGTGCAGGGCTCGGTGGCGGGGCTCGAATTCAGCCCGCGACTCAAATCCGCCTTGCCGCACGAGCTGGCGTCGGCCCTCGGCCCCTTATCGACCGTTCGCGGCCGCACGGTGTTCACTTTCGCCGTCGAGCGCGAGGGGCTCGACCCCGCGCGGCAAGCGCGGCCGCCATTGCGGTTCGTCGTCAGCGGCAAAATCTCCGAGGGCCGCATCGACGACGCCCGTCTGCCCGAGCCGCTGAGCGATGTCGAGGCGACGATTCGAGCCGATAACAAGGGAGTCATTATCAAGGACTTATCGGCCCGCTGCGGCGAAACGAGCTTGACGCTGAACGCCCAGCTGTGGGGCTTCACCGCCGATTGCCCCTCGCGAATCGATGTCGAAGCCAAAAAGGTGACGCTCGAACGCCTCCCCCTCGCCT
>JANRLS010000202.1:0-16025 GCA_033762315.1 Pirellulaceae bacterium | reverse complement strand
GGTCGTCTCTCCACGGCCTTGTGAGGTGTCTCATGGTGCGCGAATCCCTCGCCCTGGTGGGCATTTTGGCGGCGACGCTGGCCAGCGCGGCCGAAGCGGCTCCCGCCAAGCCGTCGAGCGATCCGGCCGAAATCGCCCTGCTGATCAAGCAGCTGGGGAGTGAGGAATTCACCGTTCGCGAGGAGGCGACCGAAACGCTGACGAAAATCGGCCTCCCCGCCTTCACCGCCCTGGAGGCGGCCGCGACCAACCCCGACCGGGAAGTGCGTTTCCGGGCGGTCCGCATTTTGGGGACGATTCGCGAGCTCGATTTGCAACGCCGGCTGGAAGCGTTTTTAAGCGGCAAGGACGATCAGGGAGAATATGCTCTGCCGGGGTGGTCGCGATTCAAAAAGACCTATGGCGACGATTCGCAGTCGCGGCAGATGTTTGTCGAGATGCAGCGGGCCGACGGCGAGCTGCTGCGGGCCTTGGAAGATGGCCCCAAGCCTGCCGCCGAAGTGCTGGAGCGCCGCACCCTGCAATTGCAGCAAGCGGCGCAGGTGGGGGTGCAGCAGCTTTCGCTTGGGCAAATCGCGGGGATGCTGTTCGTCGCCACGGAGCCGGATGTGACCCCCGCCACGCAAACGATGCTGCAGATTTTCAACTATTGCAATCATCAGAGCATTCGCGAAGCGATCGACGGCTCGGCGAAGAAGCCGATTCCGCGGAAGATGGTGGGGACGCTGATTACCCGCAGCGAGGATTGGGCCGCTTATCAGGCGATGATTCTGGCTTATAACCACAAGCTGCCCGAGGGACTGGTGCCGGCACTCAAAATTCTGAATGGGCAGGTGAACCGGGCAGCCCACATGTCGCAATATGCCCTGCTGACGGTGGCTCGCAATGGCGATGCCTCGCATTTGCCCCTGGTCGAGAAGCTGCTGGAGGACAAGTCGGTTGTCACCCGGATGCAAGAGAACAATAAAGTGTGGGACGTGCAGGTGCGCGACGCGGCTCTCGCCACGGCGATCATGCTGACGAAGCAAGAGCTGAAGATCTATTTCACCGGCCGCCCCGAGCAGACCGTGACCGACCCGCAGCAGATTTTCTTCAATCCGCGGCTGATTGGCTTTCAGAACGAGGCGGATCGTCAAGCGGTCGCCAAGAAGTGGGCCGAGTGGCGGGCGGCGAATCCGCCGAAGTCGCCAGCCGCGCCCGACGCGAAGCCAGCGGAGAAGCCCGCCGATAAGCCCGCACCGTAGTCCGTCGGTCGGTTATCCGTGCAGCCAGCCTGCGGTTCCCTTCCAATGACCGTCACCAGCAAGTGGACTGCCTTCCTGCTTTCGGCTTTGGTGCCGGGAGCAGGGCAATTGGCGGCCAAAAGTTGGACGTGCGTGGCCTGGTTTTTGGCGGCGGGGCTGCTGGCGGCGGCCGCGCAGCGATTCGGCGACGGTCTCGCGGATAGTATGTGGCTGACCCTGCTGCCGCTCGTGGGAATCGCCTTATCGCTCGCGAGCGGCGAACATGCCAAGCGCCTGCTGGAAGGTCGCTCGCACCAACCCCGCGTCACGAGGGCGGAAGTCACTTGTGCTCCGAGCCGAGGCCGCAGCCTGAACCTGGCCATCGAACTGGAGGTCAATCAATCGGCTGCCGAACTTTGGCGAGCCGCCCGCGATTTGCCCCGCTTTCTGACGCTCGACCCGTTCCACGACGAAATCACGCTAATGCGTGCCGCGCCGGCCGCCGGGGTCGATCTGGTGTTGTCGCATAACGCTTTTGGCCGGCGGTTTTTGCGGTTTGGGCGGATCATCGCCTGGCGCGAGGGGGCCGGCTACTCATTCAGCGATCTGTCGCCGCGCGGACCGCGAGTCGGTTTTCCGCATGTGTTCGTAATCGAGGTGGCTGAGTCGCCGCCGATCGACGGACAAGCAACCAAATCCCTCCTGCCAGCGTCTCGTTCGCGGCTCACGATTCGTGTCCGCGGCCGTTGGACTTCGCGACTCGTTCCGGTTGGCGTCGGCCGACTGTGGGTGTGGCTCGTCTGCCGCGAGCACGCCCGGCTGCTGCGAAAGGGGCTGTGACGATGAGCGAGCAAGTGATCGAGCCGCCGCGCCCCGCTCCGATTTATTGCCGGCGCTGCTCGGCCGAACTGCTCGTTCGCGACCAACCGGCGGCCTGCCCCGCGTGCTATTTGCAATACGACCCGGCGATTCGCGGCACGTTCTACAGCCATCGCGGCAGCTCGCGGTGGAAGTTCTGGCTACCGGGTTTTTTGCTGTCGGTCACGGTCGGCACGCTGGCCTATGCGGGCTGCCTGCAAACCGGCAACATGGGCTATGCCCTGTTCTTCGCGGTGCCGGTCAGTTTTGGGGCGATTTTGGGCTACGCCACGCGGATGCAAACGTGGGCGATCGTTTTCACCAGCATCCTGGCGATTGCGTCGGTGGTGTTCGCCCTCGTCAGCCTCAATCTGGCGGGGCTGTTTTGCGGGTTCACGCTGGGGCTCATTTTTCTGGTGCCAACATTCTTCGGCCTCGTTTGCGGCATCGTGCTGCGCTCAGTGTTGATCGCTTCGGGGTGGGATCACGCCTGGTATTTCCGCTGGTATCTGTGGCTGATCGCGATATCGCCCCTCGTCGCCCAGCAGATCGAGACGCGCTGGTGGGGGGACGACGAAATCGCCGTCGTTCGCACCGGGCTCACCATCGACGCTACTCCTGAGGATGCCTGGAAAGCGATCATGTTCTACGAAGACGTGCGGCACGCCCCGCCGTGGATTTTGCACCTCGCGCTGCCGCAACCGATTCGTAGCGAAGGTCGCAAGGATAGGCCGGGGGAAGTGGTGCGGTGCTTCTACAATTGCGGGACAATCGATAAGCGGATCACGCGCGTCGAGCCGCAGCAGCGTTTATCGTTCGACGTGATCGAAACGATCATGCGAAGCGATAACTATGCCCGCTTGCGTGACGGGAGCTTCGAGATCGAGCCGGCGGGGCCGGGCAAGTCGCGGATCACCCTGACGACGCGCTACGAGCGCAAGCTGCGCCCCGCCTGGATTTGGGAGCCAATCGAGCGGAAGGTGATTCACACCTTGCACGAGCACGTGCTCGAAGGGATGCGCCGCGAAACGCTCGCTCCGCGGCCGGACCCGCCGGAAGAGCCTTATCAGCCCGGTGGCCACCGCGAGCCAAAGCCCAGGGTGACGCGGCGCGGCGAGCCAGGAGAGCGGCGATGAGCGACGCGCGACCGGTGATCGAGGCCGAGCAGCGGCCCGCCGGTAATCAGTTTTCGCTCCGAGGGCTGTTCATTCTGATGACGGCGATCAGCGCGATTTTGGCGCTGCTGTCGCTGGTGTTGCGCGAGCCGCTGCATTGGCTGGGGATGCTGGGGATTATCGCTTTTTGCCTGGCGATGGTGGGAGTTTTGGAAGCCGGGCGGAAGCTCTTTCCACCGCGTCCTTATGTGCCGACGCCGGCCTGGGGCTATCCCGTCGCGGTACCGATTCCGCCGGGGGAGCCGGTCAGTCCGTTTCAGGGAATCGACTTCCGCGAGCGGCGGTTTGCGGATGGCGAATGTCCGTTTCGCTTGGCGGATGCGCACTCGGACAGGCAAACACCGCCGACCGCCGAGCCGTTGCTTCCGCCCAGTCCGCGCAATTAGCAGCGCGATGGCCTAGAATCCGCCGCCGAGGTTTCGCTCGATCTGCTCGCTCCGGCGGTCGGTAAAGAAGCCGCTCGGCTTGGCGTCGTCGGCCTTCCCGCGGCTGCTGGTGTTCAGTTGCTGGTTCCACTCCGGGAAGCCTTCCCCTTTGAGCGACTCGTAGGTTTCGCGCGACCACTGGCAGCCGGGAGCGGCCAGCGCGAGTATCGAAATTGCGACGAGAAGTGGTAGGCGATTCACGCTGATTACCCCCACACCCGCCAGGCATAGAGCCCGCCGATGGCCACCAGCGAGCCGACCCAGGCGTTGTACTCGCGATTGGCGAGCCACTGCGCGAGCGACCAGCCGCCGAGTTGCAGATTCATCCGCCAGGGAATGATCGCGGGGACGCGGGCCCGATAAGCGGGAAAGGTCTCCGGAAAGCAGCGCAGCAAGGTGCGCTCTTCGTAGCGGACGACGAGGATGTAAATCAGCGCGACCGGCCCGATGACGACCCACAGCGTGTGCGGATCGTTGAGCAAGAGGCAAAAGCCCCCCATCATCAAAAACGAGCCGAAGTAAAGCGGGTTCCGAACCAGGCTATAGGGGCCGGTCATGGTGAGCTGCTGGTTTTTGTGCAGCGTGCCGGCGGCCCAGCTGCGCACCAGCAGCCCCGCCACGACGAGCGCTAGCCCCGCCGCCACCAGCGGATCGGCGACTTGCAGCACATCGCGCGGCTTGAGGCGGAGGATCCACAGATCGATGCTCACCAGGGCCGTGAACAGCACCAGGCTGATCGTGATCCGGCGCTTGACCAGGAAGCGTTGCACTCCGTGGAGAAGCGACAGGGAATCGGGGGGATTGGGGGCGGTCGCCAGTTGAGTGGACATTGCGAATCCTGGTGGCTGCACATCGAGGACGCGCGGACCGCCCCTGTGGCAGGAGCGCCGCGCGGATCGAACGTATATCGGCCCCTGCCCGGCGTGGCAAGCACAACTAGCGGCGAATCGCGGCGAATCGACTGCTAGCGACGCTGGCAATCGGCCTGTCTTCGGCGGCAACCCTACTTCGGCAATTCCAGCTTGCAGCAACCGAGGTCCAAGCAGTCTCCGGCAGAGGGCACCTTGCCGTCGCACACCTTGGGATGCAGGCGATACACGATAAACCGCCCCTGTCGCTCGGTTTCGACGATCTCCTCGCGCTTTAGAATCTGCAAATGGTGCGAGACGTTGGCGATATCGGCCGAAAGTTCCGCCGAGATTTCGCTGACATTCTTCGGCCCCGCGCGCAAAACCTGGACAATCTTCAGGCGGTCCGCATCGGCGAGCGCTCGCAGCCGCTCCGCGCATTCCTTGGAAGCGACGTCGTCCATCATGCCAGGCTCCGGGCCTTCCGCGCGACCGGCGGAAACCGATTAGAATCCCCTGCCTGAAGATAGCGCCCCGGTGTCGTTTCGGCAACCGCTGGTGTGGCGCCTTCCGACCCTTGCGATTCGTTCTAACGGTCATTAGAATTTAAGACAACCTATGCCTCCCCACTTTCGCAGTTTGTTGGCCGAAGCCCTGGGCACGTTTCTACTCGTGTTTTTTGGCTGTGGAGTGGTTCATGCGGCCGTGTTGACGGGGGCCCAAAGTGGCCTGTGGCAAGTGGCGATTGTGTGGGGCCTGGCGGTGATGTTCGCGATTTACATCTGCGGGGCGATCAGCGGGGCGCATATCAACCCGGCGATCACGGTCGCGCTCGCCACCTGGGGGCGCTTCGGCTGGGCCGGCGTGCCGGGCTATGTCGCGGCCCAAGTGGGTGGAGCGATGCTCGCTGCGGCGGCGCTGTTTTTCATCTATGGACCGAATTTGGCGGCGAAGGAGCGCGAGCAAGGGGTCACGCGCGGAGAGCTCGGCAGCATCGTGACCGCCATGTGCTACGGCGAATACTATCCCAACCCCGGCAGCTTGGCCTCCGCTGCGGGGCCATGGACGGATTCCGCTTGGACCGCCCACCAAGAGCGCGTTCCCTTTCCACTCGCTTTCGCGGCTGAAGTGATGGGCACCGCGGCACTGGCGCTAGTGGTGTTTGCTCTAACCGACAGCCGCAATCCGGGCGCTCCGCCAAGCTATCTCGCGCCGGTCTTTATCGGACTCACCGTGGCGGCGCTAATTTCGATTATCGCGCCGCTAACGCAGGCTTGCTTCAACCCAGCCCGCGATTTCGGCCCGCGACTATTCGCGTTTCTCGCCGGTTGGGGCTCGGCGGCAATTCCCGGCCCCAACGGCCATGGCTTTTTCACGGTGTATATCGTCGCTCCCACGCTCGGCGCGATTTTCGGCGGCGGCCTTTACGACCTGCTGCTCCGGCCCGAATTTGGCTCTTCCGCCGCCAGTCCTAAACCCCAGCCCTAGCCCCTAGCCCCAGCCCACTTATCATGACCACTCCCATTCGCTTCGTGATGCTCGGTGGTTTTCTCGGTGCTGGCAAAACGACCACGATCAGCCGCCTCGCCCGCCATTATCAGGCTCAAGGGCTGAAGGTGGGGATCGTGACGAACGATCAGGCCACCGACCTGGTCGATACCAACAGCCTGCGAGCCCAAGGTTTCGACGTGGGAGAAGTTCCCGGCTCCTGCTTTTGCTGCAATTTCAACAAGCTGACCGACACCGTCGCCGAGCTCGGCGCGGCCAACCGGCCCGATCTGGTGCTCGCCGAGCCGGTTGGCAGCTGCACCGACCTGGTCGCGACTGTCATTCGCCCCTTGCAGCGGATGTTCGACGCGACGTTCGATGTGGCTCCCTACGCGGTGCTGCTCAAGCCGAGCCACGGCGGCCGCATTTTGCGGGGAGACGCGAAGGGAGGCTTTTCCCCCCAGGCCGCTTATATTTTCAAAAAGCAGCTCGAAGAGGCGGACGTGATTGTCATCAATCGGATTGACGAGCTTTCGCCCGCCAATGCCGAGGAGCTGACCACGCTATTGGCCGAGCAATTCGCTGGCACGCCGGTGCTGCGGCTGTCGGCAAAAACCGGGGCGGGGTGCGAGGCGCTCGTCGAGCTGCTCGACCAGCGCGGCAGCTTTGGCCGCCGAGTGATGGACGTCGATTACGATACCTATGCGGTCGGCGAGGCCGAACTGGGGTGGCTCAACAGCAGCTTGAGCATCGCCGCTACGCAGCCGATTGCGCTCGATGACCTGCTGCTCGAGGTCGTGTCCCGGCTGCGCGATTCGCTGGCCGAAATCGATGCCGAAACGGCCCATCTGAAGACGATTGGCATGGCCGAGGGGCTGTATGGCGTGGCGAATTTGGTGAGCAGCTTTTCGCCAGCGGAGCTGTCGCTGCCGTCGAAGGGGCAAGTGCGGGCGGCCGATTTGGTGGTGAATGCCCGCGTCGCCACCGATCCCGAAACGTTGACCGCCAAGGTGGAAGAGGCGGTGCGATCCGCCTGTGCCGCCCGCGGGGCGACGGCGACCTTCCACCAAACGCAATCTTTCCGCCCCGGCCGCCCCGTGCCGACGCATCGTTTCTTGCAGCCGACCGCCTGAAAGCGGGCTGTTTTCTCGTCAAGATCCGCGATTTGGGCGTCCCACCAGGCCGGAATACGGCCCGCTTGCGCCCCGATGAAGATTTAGTGAAACCAGCTTCGACTATCGACGGCAGCACTTTGGTGGGGTATAGGTAGCACCTAGCAACCACTTCTCTGGCCTTCCCGCATTGGTGCTGTCGTGGCTCTGTCGTACAAACAATTGCGCGAGCTGTTGTTGCGTGGGGCCGGCAGCGGTCGCTTTACGCAAGACTCTCCCGTTTTGCCCGATGTCTGGATTCAGTTCGCCCAGGACTTGAAAACGGGCCAGTCCAATCTGCTCCGGCCCATCGACTTGCTGATGACGCCGCAGCGCGATTTCTCCGCCGGCCGGCTGCGCGAGTGCTTGCAAGCTGCCCTTGTCGCTTATCGCGCGCAGCTCCGCAAATCCAGAAGCGACCCGCTGACCGGTCAGCGGGCGAACGCCGATCTGAGCCTGAACCGCTCCTACGCGGTGGGCCGGTTCTATTTCGACGAGGCCGTGTGCGTGCTCTTGCCGCTGACGAAGTGGTGGCATGAATACGTGTGGCGGCATGACACGGCAGAGAAGCAATCCGGCGGGCGTAAGCAGCCCAAAGCTACGGCGGCGTTTGTCCCCGCCGATTTGACCAAGAAGGAATGCCAGCGCCGGCTGCTGACCGAACTCGATCGCGGGCCAGCCGCCGAAGTCGATAATCGCCTGGACGACCTCGTCTGGCTGGTGCGCGTCGTCGGCACGCTGGAGGTCGAGCGGCAGCGCGAGATTCGCCAATTGGCGGATCCCGATAAGGAAGTAAAAGATTCACCCCCCACTTCGCAAGACTTGCTGCGGGCGTTCACGAAGCTGATCGCCCCGCTGATTACCGCCTCGACCCGGGACGACGGCAAAAGCCCCCCGTCGATTGGCCGCGACGAGGGGTATCCGCTCTGGGCCGTGGCCCAAAATCGCGACATCAAAACCACGATCTGGCGAAGCGTCGAATCGACCAAAGCCGATGCCGGCCGGCTGCTCTTCAAAATCTCCTGCGATAAGCTCCGCTGGGCGGTCATCGACAGCGGCATCGACGCCACGCATCCCGCTTTCCGCGACTTGCGCAAGAAAGACCCTGGCCCGGCCGCCACCCGCAGCCGCATTCTGGAAACCTACGATTTCACCAGGCTCCGGAGCCAAATACCGGCCGACGGCGAATTCACCTGGGAAGAAATGCGCAAGAAGTTGCGCATTCCGCACGACAAGAAGTATCAGCCCCCCGTCGATCGCCACGGAACCCACGTCGCGGGAATCTTGGCGATGAATTGGCGGCATGAAGACGATCCGGAGCATCCCGACGACCACGATCTGGTCGGGATGTGTCCCGATCTGGAGCTATTCGACATGCGCGTGTTGTCCGCCGACGGCGGCACCGAATTCGACATTCTCGGCGCGCTGCAATTCATCCGCTGGCTCAACGCCTACAAGGACGAGCCAGTGATTCATGGGGTCAACATCAGCATTTCGCTGCCGCACGACAAGGCCAACTATGCCTGCGGCCGGACGCCGATTTGCGACGAATGTGAGCGGCTGATGGGTTCGGGCGTGGTGGTGGTCGCCGCCGCCGGCAACGAGGGGTGGGCCCACTACGACACCGAAATGGGCCGCCGCGACGGCTTTCGCACCGTCTGCATCACCGACCCCGGCAATGCCGACTCGGTCATTACCGTCGGTTCGACGCATCGCTATAAGCCGCACACTTATGGCGTCTCTTATTTCTCCAGCCGCGGCCCGACCGGCGACGGGCGAATCAAGCCCGACCTGGTCGCCCCCGGCGAGAAGATCAAGTCTTGCGTGCCGGGGGGCGAGGCGATGACGCTCGACGGCACCAGCATGGCCGCGCCGCACGTCAGCGGAGCCGCCGCCCTGCTGATGGCCCGCCACCGCGAGCTTATCGGCCAGCCGCAACGGATCAAGCAAATCCTTTGCCGCACGGCGACCGACCTCGGTCGCGAACGCTATTTCCAAGGGGCCGGCATGCTCGATGTGCTGCGGGCCCTGCAATCAGTTTGAATCTTCAAGGAGCAAGGCAATGTTGTTCACGCTGGAAGCGCTGCAAGCCAAACATGGCGATAGTCTGATTCTGCACTATGGCCACAAAAAGGCCCCCCGCTTCATCGTCATCGATGGCGGGCCGGCGACGGTCTTTCGGAAGTGGCTCGGTCCCCGGCTCGAGGAACTGCGGGCTAAATGGGGGAAAGTTTCCACGTCCGGGGTCGATAAGGTGCTCCCGATCGACCTCCTCATGGTCAGTCACATCGACGACGACCACCTCAACGGCGTGCTCGCACTCTTCGAAAAGCTCGAAGAAGACGGCACCAAGCCCTACGAAATCGCCACCCTCTGGCACAACGCCTTCGACGACATTCTCGGCAACGACGACGACGAGCTGCGGAAGGCAATCAGCAGCGAGCTCAAAACGGCCACCGCCTCGGGCACCCTCGTCGATTTCGTCAAAGCGATCGATAAGGAGCAAGGCAAGGACAACTCTCTCGACCGCGAGCGGATGGCGGTCGCCGCCAATGTGCCGCAAGGGCAGCGGCTGCGGAACCTGGCCAAAACCGCGAAGGCGCAAGTGAATTGCCTGACGCTCGCCGACGCTCGGAAAGCGAAGTCGGTGAAGCTCGTCGCCGCCGCGAAAGGCGGCTCGAAATTCTACGATTTCAACGACGGCCTCAAATTCTGCATCATCGGCCCCTCCGCCGACCGCCTGGCGGCCCTGCAAAAGGAGTGGGCCAAGGCGGTGCGGGCCGCCGCCAAGAAAAAGCAAAAGGCCAAAGCCCTGGCGGCCGCTTATCTCGATGAGTCGGCCTTCAATCTGTCGAGCATCGTGATCGTCGCCGAACTAGGAGGCAAGCGAATGCTGCTGACCGGCGATGCCCGCGGCGACTATATCCTCGAAGGGCTGATTGCCTCCAAGCTACTGAAAAAGGGGGGTGCCGTTCACTTCGATCTCTTGAAGGTGATGCATCACGGCAGCGACCGCAACGTCGAGGAAGCGTTCTTCCGCCAGGTGACGGCCGACCACTATGTCGTCTCCGCCGATGGCAAGCACAACAACCCCGACATGCCGACGCTCCAGTGGATCGCCAACGCCCGCGGCCAGGACGACTATCTCATCCATCTGACGAATCGGGACGGCGACAACGAGCTTGGCAAAAAGCTGACCGACCTCTTGGCCACGCCCAAATTCAAACACCTCAAAAAGCGCGTCAGGTTTCGGGACGACGACGCCAAGGGGATGAAGATCGATCTACTGGAGGGGGTGAAGTATTGACGTTCGTCAATTTCCAACCTACGCCGCCCGGGCCAGCGGCAGCTCGATGATCTCACGCAGCCGGACGACGACGGTGTGCTGCTCGTCGGCGGTTAGCTCGGGAAAAATGGGGAGGCTGAGCACTTCTCGAGCGGCCCGCTCGGTGGCGGGCAAGCTGCCCGGCTTGTACCCCAGGTGCCGGTAGCATTCCTGCAAGTGCAGCGGCACGGGGTAGTAAATCTCGCTGCCGACACCGGCTTCGGCCAACTGGGCCTTCACCGCGTCGCGGCGGCCAGGGACGCGGATCGTGTACTGGTTCCAGACATGGTCGCAGTGCGAGAGCGACCGCGGCAGGTCGATTTGCCCCGCCAGCCCCGCCGCTGCGAATAGCTCGTCGTAGCGGCGGGCGTTGGCTGAGCGCTGCGCGGTCCACTCGGCCAGCCGCGATAGTTTGACGTTCAGCGCCGCCGCCTGAATCGTATCCAAGCGGCTATTGATGCCGATTACCTGGTGATAATAGCGCGGGCTCATCCCGTGGGCGGCGAACAGTCGCAATCGCTGGGCCAGCGTGGCGTCGTTGGTGGTCAGCATCCCCCCATCGCCGAAGCCGCCGAGGTTCTTGGTCGGATAAAAGCTCAGGCAGCCGATGGCACCGAGCGAACCGGCGGGCCGGCCGCGATGCGCCGCGCCAATCGCCTGGGCGGCATCTTCGATGATCTGCACATCCTCGCGCTCGCCGATCCGCTGCAGTTCGTCCATCTCGGCGCATTGGCCGAACAGATGCACGGGAATGATCGCCTTGGTGCGGCTAGTGATTGCCCGTTCGACATGGGCGGGATCGATATTGAAGGTGTGCGGATCGATATCGACGAACACCGGCCGCGCACCGACGCGGGTCACCGCGCTCGCTGTCGCGAAGAAGGTAAAGCTCGGCACGATCACTTCGTCACCGTGGCCGACATCGAGGGCCAGTAGCGCCAGCAGCAGGGCGTCGCTCCCCGAAGCGCAGGCGACGGCGTGCTCGACGCCGCACAGACCGGCGACGGTTTTTTCGAGTTGCTGCACGTCGGGACCGAACAGAAACCGTCCCGAATCGACCACCTTGGTGATGGCGGCCAGAATCTCTTCCCGCAGCGGTGCGTTTCCCCGGTTGACATCGAGCAGCGGAACGGTCGGAACTAGCTTCGGCGAGGCCATCGTGTGCATCCCTGCGCGTGGTGGTCGAATCGCGATCTGGCAAAGGGGGGCGAGAGTACAAAGCGTCCCCCCCGCCGGTCAAGCCCAGCCAAGAAGCTTGCTAGCGGCAGCTTCTGCTAGCGGCCGGCTGCCGTCACTTTGGGACTGTCGCGATAACCAAGCCGAAAGGCCTGTGCCTCCACTTTTGCCTCGGCGGGCACGGCAAACGGCCCGGCGTAGAGCAGCCAGCGGCCGCCAGTTTTTTCCGCTCGTTTTTCCGCCTGCTTATCCGCGTCCGCGCTCAGCCGATAGGCGATCGAGGCACCGCTCGTCGCGCAATGAATGACGGCCTGCCCATCGGCAATACTGATCTCCGGCTCGGCCGTGATCGCCCATTCGCCGCCGGGGCGCTTCCGCTCGGCAAGTTCCGCCTCGGCAATCAGCCCCAAATCGCCCGTCGTTTCGCGCCATTTCTCGTGTGCGGCGCGTAGGCGGGCCAGCACGTCGGCATGGGCGGGGTCGCTCACTAGATTGTGAATCTCGTGCGGATCGATCTGCGTGTCGTAGAGCTCCTCGACCGGCTTCTCGGCCGCGAAAAACAGCGCCTGCGGACCCGCCAGCTCGCCCCCCTTCGCCAGCCGCCGCCACTCCTGCATCGTCGGCATCTGGTCCATGTAGGCGATGGGCTGGGCATACGGCAGGTCGGGGCGATAGTTGCGGATGTACTTATAGCGCTTGTCGCGCGCGGCCCGGATGATGTCGAGCGTTTCGTCCATCCGGTCGCGGGCCGCGAAAACATACTCCCGCGGCGCGGATTTTTTCGGCCCCAAGAAGGCCTGCCCCTGTAGATGCGTGGGAATCTCGATCCCCGCCAGTGAGAGCACGGTCGGTGCGAAATCGACGAACGCCACCAGCTCGTCGCTCACGCTCCCCGGCTCGAGCGTTCCCGGCCAGCGGACAATCAGCGGCACATGAATGCCAGAGTCGTAAATCCAACGCTTATGACGTGGCAGGCCACGACCGTGATCTCCCCAGAAAAAGACGATCGTGCGGTCGTCGAGGCCATCGGCCTTCAGCTCGGCGAGCATCTTGCCGACGACCCGGTCGGTCCAGGTGAGGTTGTCGTAGTAGTTCGCCAGGTCGCGGCGGACGACCGGAGTATCGGGATAGTACGGCGGCAGCACCGCTTGGGCCGGATCGTGCAGTTCCCCTGGCGCGAGCGATTTGCGGCGCTGTTCGAGCTGCTTTTCCGGCGCGCGAATTTGGCTTTCATGCGTGCTGGTCAGGTTGATGACGGCAAAGAAGGGGGTCTCTTTCGTAGGCCGATTCCGCCAATGGGCCCCGCTCCGGTTTTCGTCCCAGGCGGTCGGCGGTGCGTCGAAGTTATAGTCGGTCTTGCTGTCGTTCGTGCAATAGTAGCCGGCGGCCCGCAGATACTCGGTGAAGCACTTCACGAACGCCGGCGGCACCCCTTTGCAGCGCATGTAATGCGTTCCCATGCTCGTCGGATACATCCCCGTGATGATGCCGCTACGCGATGGCGCGCAAACCCCCGCGTGCGTGAAGGCGTTGGTGTACCTGCACCCTTCCGCCGCCAGCCGGTCGATGTTCGGCGTCACCGCGTACTTATCGCCATAACAGCCCAGATCGGGGCTGATGTCTTCGAGGCTGATCCACACGATGTTCGGGCGGTCGGCTGCCGGGGCGGACAGCGAAAGTCCCAGTACCCCGAGCAGGAAAAGGGCGTGGCGCGGCATGGTCGGTTGTTCGCGAAGGGCCGATAAGCGGGTAGTTCCCAGCCGCCAATTTACCTCGGACGCACACCCCCCGGCAGCAGCTCGGTCCGAACATCGCCACGCGGCGCGGGCGGAAATTGCAATTCCGGTCGAAAATCGATAAATTTTCCTTGAGTTTATTGCCTCTCTTCCTTTCTGCACACCAACGTTTCATGAATCGGCAGCGAAAGAGTCTGGCTCCGCGGCATGGATTCACCCTGGTGGAGCTGCTGGTGGTGATCGCGATTATCGGAGTGCTCGTCGCGCTTTTATTGCCCGCGGTGCAAGCGGCGCGCGAGGCGTCGCGGCGCGTGAAGTGCCAGAACAATCTCAAGCAGCTTGGCCTGGCCGTGCATCAGTTCCACGAAACGCACGGCACGATGCCCACCTTTTTTGGCATCTATCCGGCGGTCGGCTCGTGCGGCATCAACTCGGGGTGCAATCGGGCGTCCCCCTTCGGCGGCTGGTTTTTGCACATTCTGCCGTATATCGAGCAGGGAAACCTGCATCAAGACATCGCCGCCGAAGTGCGGACGACGCCGCAAAACGTGCGGCTCACAATCACCGCTCCGTCGGGCTGCCGGACGGTGCAAGACCGCGACTACAACGGCGGCCACACCCGCACCTACACCGTTTGCGATTCGCCCGGAGTGTATGACAACCACGGCATCTGGGTGCCGGCCGTCCGCACGACGACCTACCCCTTCATGCGCTGCCCGACCGATCCGACGGCCGGCAACGGGCTCAGCTCCGGCTGGGGAAACACCAGCTATCTGGGCAATTACAATGTTTTTGACAGCGGCCAGCGGATTCCGGCCAATCAGCCCCTCTACACGCTCCCCAGCCGCTTCTCCAATATCTCCGACGGCCTATCGAGCACGGTACTGTTTGCCGAGGGATATGCCTTCTGCGATGGCTTTCCGCGGATCGCCCTCTATTCGTGGTACTACCACAATTTCGGCCTCGATTGGTATCAAAAGCCGAATACTTACATGTTTCAGTCCCGGCCACTGACGAAGACCAAGCTCCAGTGCCCAACGGGGCTTGAATGCTGCGACAACTGGCGGACGCAGACTCCGCACGTCGCCATGAACGTTGCCCTGGCCGATGGCAGCGTGCGCATCGTCGCCAGCGGCATCAGCCAGACCACCTGGGATAACGCCCTGCTGCCGCAGGACGGGCAGGTTTTGGGCGGGGATTGGTAGTTGCCCGGCGGGATTTTTGTCCACCGCCGATCACACGCGAAACCGCAGCCGCGTGAATTCCCGCACCCGCCCTTCAATCGCCGGTTCGACCGGCAAACGCTCCATGCTGCTCGCGCCATAAAAGCCGACGATCCCCTCGGTGTGGTCGAGGATGTACTGAGCGTCGGCCGGCTCGGCGATTGGCCCGCCGTGGCAGAGGACGAGAATTTCGGGATTCACCCGCTTGGCGGCATCGTGCATCGCCTGCACCTGGCGAGCGGAATCGGCGAGCGAGGCGGCCGTGCTGGCCCCGATGGTCCCCTTGGTGGTTAGCCCCATGTGCGGAATGAGAATATCGGCCCCAGCACCGGCCATCGCTGCCGCTTCGTCGGGATTAAAGCAATAGGGGGTCGTCAAGAGACCCATTTCGTGGGCAATGCGAATCAGATCGACCTCCAGGCCATAGCCCATGCCGGTCTCTTCCAGGTTTTGCCGAAACTTGCCGTCGTAAAGGCCCACCGTCGGAAAGTTCTGCACTCCCGAGAAGCCTGCCGCATCGACCTCGCGGAGGAACAGCTTCATCAGACGGAACGGATCGGTCCCGCACACGCCCGCCAGCACGGGCGTGTGCTTCACCACGGGGATCACTTCGCGGGCCATATCCATGACGATCGCGTTCGCGTCGCCATACGGCATCATCCCCGAGAGGCTGCCGCGGCCCCCCATGCGGAACCGGCCGGAGTTGTAGATTACCAGTAGATCTACGCCCCCCGCCTCCGACATCTTCGCGCTAATCCCCGTTCCAGCCCCGCCGCCGATGATCGGCTGGCCGGCAGCAACTTTGGCGCAGAGGCGGGAGAGAATTTCGGACCGTTGGAAGAGAGCCATTTCAGAGTCGTGACTTATCGAAGTTGGGTCTGGTTTATCAATTCAAGCATCTTTTGGGCAGAAGCTTTTGCAAAGCCGGCGTCGTTAATATGGCAGTTGCACTCGACCAACTCCACCTCGCAATTTTCTCGGCGAATCGCCTCCAGTAGCTCGCTTCGCGCTGCCGGATCATCGAACGGCTGGCCGGCGCGATCGAGCGCGGAAACTCCTTCGAGGGGAAGCATGATGGTGGCGGGAGCGCGCGAGGCAGCGACTTTGCGCGCGATTTCAGCGCCTAGCTGGGCGTTTTCCTGGGGAGTGGTCCGCATGAGCGTGACGCTGGCGTTGTGGATGTGGAACTTGCGGCCGGCGAATTGGGTGGGGATTGTCTCGCGCGGGCCGAAATTCACCATGTCGAGCGCGCCGACGGAAACCACTTGGGGGATCCCCATTTCGGCCGCGGCGGTTAGTCGCGTCGGTCCGGCACTGAGGATGCCGCCGACCAGTTCGTCGGCTAGTTCAGTGGTGGTGATGTCGAGTACGCCGGCAAATAGCCCCTCGCGGATGAG
>JANRLS010000201.1:0-34997 GCA_033762315.1 Pirellulaceae bacterium | reverse complement strand
GCGAAGAGCGCGGCCTCGCGTCGCCGCACATGCATGACCAAATTCGCGAGGGGGACTTGCTGCAAGTCACCGCCCCGGCCGGAAAATTCACTTTCACGGGCAGCGAAGCGGAGCGAATCGTCCTGATTGCCGGCGGCGTGGGTATCACCCCGCTGATGGCCAAAATTCGCTATCTCACCGATCTGGCGTGGAAGGGGCAAATCCACCTCCTGTTCTCCGCCAAGACCGAGCAGGACCTGATTTTCCGCTCCGAACTGGAAGGGCTGCAAAGTCGCTTCGCGAATCTCCGCGTCACTTTCACACTCACGCGCGAGCCGGGTTCGTCTTGGACGGGGGAGCGGGGCCGAATTTCTTCGGAACTTTTGCAACGCAACGTGCCCGAGCTGATCGGCAGCCGGGTTCATCTGTGCGGTCCGACCGAGATGACCGATCCAATCATCGCTCAGCTAAAGACGCTCGGCGTTGCCACGGAGTCGATCCACGTCGAGTCGTTCGCCTCGCCCAGCCGGGCGACTGCTAGCGAACCGGCGACTGCGCAGGCACCCGCCGCGGTCCCCGCGCCGGCTGCCGTCGCGACTGGCACTGCCGCCAGTGACGAGGCGACGCTGGAGTTCACCCAGGGGGGCAAAACCGTCGGCATGTTGGGGGGCCGCACGATCCTCGAAATCGCCGAGGACCACGGGATCAATATCCCCTACGACTGCCGGGCCGGCATCTGCGGGCAATGCAAGGTACGCCTGCTCGGCGGCAATGTCGTCATGGATGCCGAAGATGCCCTGGACCCCGCCGACAAAGCCAACGGGCTGATTCTCTGCTGTCAGGCCCGCTGCCAGGATGCCGTGCTGATCGACGCCTGATCCGCCCCCGGCCGCGCGCCAGCATGGCTGCCGACCGCGACGAAATGCCGCGGCGCCACTGGCATTTTTTCGAGCGGCTGGTTATTCGCCTTGTGGCGACCCGCAGGTTTCAGTATTAACACGCGGCCCTGGGAACAGCCCGCTCGCCAGGAGGCTGCGCGCCAGCTTCGCGGCGGGTGGATCAGCCTCGCAGCGGGTCGGTTTCTGGTCTCGTCTCACGCTTCGCAACAGGATTCACGGCATGGTTGCTCGGCCTGGATTCGCCCGATTTTGGCCGCTGCCGCTCGCGGTAGTGGCAGGCGTTGGGGCGTTGACCCATGTGACATTCGGGCAGGGCTTTCCTCCCGCCGCGATACCCGCCGAGCAGCCTCTTTCGGCCCTGCCCGGCGTGGCAGCCGCCGCGATGCAATCCCCTCCCGTGGCCGGCCAGGCACCCGAGCCGCGGCAACTGGTGGTCGATGTCGAGATCACCGGCAACGAGGGGGCCAAGGACTACGAAATCCAAAAACACATTCAAACTCGCCCCGACCGCGAATTCGATCCGGAATTGGTGCAGGCCGACGTGCGGCGGATCATGCAAACGGGCAAGTATCGAGACGTGAAAACCTTCACCCGCCAGGCTCCGAGCGGAGTCATCGTGGTGTTTGAAGTGTTCGAGCGCCCGCGCATCAACTACATCCGCCATCTGGGCAACCGCAGCCTGGGCGAAAAGAAGTTGATGACCGAGCACGGCATGAAGGTGGGTGATCCGCTCAGCTCGTACACGAGCGAAGAAGGCCGCCGCAAGCTGGAGGAGCTTTATCACCGCGAGGGGCTCCCCAACGCCACCGTGACCTTGCTCGAAGGGGACCGCAAGGAAGACAAAGGGGTGATCTTCGTCATCAACGAAGGGCAGCTCGAGCGGATCGCCTGGGTTACGTTTCAAGGGAATACCATCGCCAGCGATTCCCGCCTGAAAACGCAAATCGAATCGAAGCCCGGCTATTTTTGGTACTTGTTCGGCGGCAAAGTCGATCGGCAGAAAATCGAAGCCGATGTGGAGAAGCTGACAATCTATTATCGCGGTCTGGGCTTCATGCAAGCCCGCGTCGGCCGCGAACTCGATTTTGACGAATCGGGCAAATGGCTGACGCTGCGATTCATTATCGACGAAGGTCCGCGGTTTCGCGTTCGCAACATCACGGTCGAGGGAAACAGCAAGTTCGCCAATCGTCCGCTGCTGGAGATGATGAAGTTGCGATCGGGGGAATACTTCAATCAGTCGTACATGAATCGCGACCTGACGCTGATTACCGAGCTGTACGGCAGCCAGGGGCATGTTTTCGCCGACGTGCAGGCCGACCCGCGGTTTCTCGAAGAGCCGGGCCAGATGGACATCGTCTATCGGGTGAAGGAGGGGGACGTCTTCAAGGTTGGCGAGATCAACGTGAACATTGCCGGCGAGTTTCCGCATACGCGGCAAACGGTGGTGCTGAATCGCATGTCGCTTCGCCCAGGTGACATCATCGACACCCGCGAAGTGCAAAGCAGCGAGCGCCGGATGAAGGCTTCGCAGCTGTTCAACACCGATCCGCAGCAGGGTGATCCACCGCGCGTCGCCATCCGGCCGCCGGAGTTCGATGCCCTGGGCGATCGTAGCCGCCCCAAACCGACGATCCGCGGCCAAAGCCCCGAAGGACCAACCGCCATGCCGCCGCCTTCGGCGGGATATCCCCCGCCCTGGCCACGAGCCCAATCTTCCCCCCCGCTGCCGCCGGCGGGTGTTTCCCCCTCGCTGCGCACCGGCACCGATCGGTTTTCGTGGGAGGGACCACGCCAGCCGTAAAACCGCCGCTTCGTCATAGCCGCCCGAATCCTGAGTCCCCCGCATTGCTCCCAGGAAGCCCACTTTGATCAGTCGTCGCTTAGCTGAAATGCTCGCCGCCACCCTGCTGGTGTGGACGCTGGCTGGCTGCGCGTCTCCGGGCAATTCCCCCTGGGGCGCGGCACCTTGCCCCACCGGGCGGTGCGCGGCGGTCCAAAAGCCCGCGGCAAGTGGTGGCGAAGTGGTGGTTCGGGGTCAATCGCCGGCCGCAGGGCAGCCCTATGGCGGGCAGCCTTACTCGGTTCCCCCCTACACCGGCCAACCCTATACCTACGCCCCGCAGCCGACTCCCGGTTCCGATCAGTATCAGCGCTCGCCGACGCCGGTCAGCGGTGGTGCTCCGTATGTCGGCCAGCCCGCGCTGCAACCTGCCGGCCAGCCCACTTATACCTATCAGCCCCCGGCCGGGTTCGATTCCAATCAGCCCCCGCCAAGCTTCCCGGCGCTGCCGCCGCCGCCTGCCGATTTGCTGCCGGCACAGCCCGCCGCGCCGGCGACTCCTTTCACGCCCGTCTTTCCCTGGTTTCAGCCCCCGACAAACATCGCGCCGACTCCCGAAGAATTGGCCGCCACGCCGACGCCGCTCGATGTTTTCGTCGAAGAGACCCGTACCGGCCGCTTCATGTTCGGCGTGTCGGTCAACTCGAACGCTGGCCTGATGGGGCAGATCACGATCGACGAACGCAACTTCGACATCGCCCGTCCGCCGACCAGCTGGGAAGACTTCATGAACGGCACCGCCTGGCGTGGCGCGGGGCAAGGTTTCCGGATCGAAGCCCAGCCCGGCACACGGTTCCAGCGGTACCTCGTTAGCTTCACCGAGCCGTATTTCCTCAATACCAACGTCAGCTTCAACGCCAGCGGGTTCTATTTCTATCGTAACTACTACGATTGGAACGAAGACCGCGTCGGCGGCCGTCTCGCCTGGGGCTATCGTTTGACCCCCGATCTTTCGGTCAGCACGTCGCTGCGGCTTGAAAATGTCGATGTTTCCGATCCGCGGGTCGTCGGCGTGCCGCAACTGGATGAGGTCGTGGGAGACAACAGCCTGTATGGCGCCCGGTTCACCCTGACTCGCGACACGCGCGACATCCCGTTCATGCCCACCGAGGGACAGCTGATCGAAATGTCGTTCGAACAAACCTTTGGCTCGTTCGACTATCCGCGCGGCGACATCAGCCTCGCGCAGTATTTCATGCTCCGCGAGCGTCCCGATGGCTCGGGCCGGCATACGCTGGCGCTGACCAGCAAAGTGGGTTTCTCGGGCTCGGATACCCCCATTTTCGAGAACTATTTTGCGGGTGGTTATTCGACGATTCGCGGCTTCCAGTTCCGTGGAGCGTCGCCCTTGGTGGGGGGCGTGCGGGTCGGTGGGCAGTTCCAGTGGATCAACTCGGTCGAGTATTTCTTCCCGCTCACGGCCGACGACATGGTCAAGGCGACCGTCTTCTGCGATTTCGGCACGGTCGAAGAGGATATCGCCCTGCGGCCCGAGAATTTCCGCGTCGCGCCGGGGTTTGGTTTCCGCATCAATGTTCCCGCGATGGGCCCCGCCCCGCTGGCGTTCGACTTCGCCTTCCCCGTGGCGACCGCCGCCGGCGACGACGAGCAAACCTTCAGCTTCTTCTTCGGCGCGACGCGGTAAGTCTCCCGTTTCGCGCAGCCCCCACCGACGCGGCAAGGTTTGCGCGTTCCCTTCGCGACGACAAAGCCCCCGGATTTTTCGCGAAATCCGGTCCGAAATGCGCGCCCCCGGTTTGGCGAATCCGGTTCCGTGACTAGAATTCAAATAGAGCCGCCGGGGATGGGCCCACTTACGCGATCCGGTTCGTGCCATGTCCGATTCCAATCGCCTCCGTCGCCAGCAAATCCTTCGCGAAGCCGAAGGCTATTTGGACCTCATCACCGTCTTTGGCGAACGGATGCCCTGCCGGCCCGAGGTGCGTGATCGGCTGGCCATGCGAGTGTTGGCGACGCTCGACCGTCTCGACCAGCCCGGCGGACTGAAGGGGCATGTGCTCTTCCTGCGGGGGCAGGCGCTGCGGGCGATGGAGCGCTATGTCGAGGCCGTTCCCCCGCTCCGCGAAGCGGCCGAACTGGAGCCGCCGAACATCCACATTCGCCTGGCGCTGGCCTGGTGCTACAAGCGGTGCCGCCGGCTCGACCTCGCCATTCAGGCGCTCGAAGAGGCTCTCGAAGCCGATCCGGCTTACGCCATCGTCCATTACAACCTGGCCTGCTACTGGAGCCTCGCCGGCAACGTGAAGCTGGCGGTGGCTTATCTCTCGCAGGCGATCGAGCTGGAGCCCGATTATCGCGATCTGCTGCTCACCGAGCACGATTTCGACCCGATTCGCGAGCATCCGCATTTTCAGGCGATCACCACGGTGATCGTCTGAGCGGGCGGGCTAATCGGTGCTATTCGCCGCGCGATTACGACCGGGCCAGCCGCGTCTGCCACCACTCGCGGAACAGGATCCGCGGGAAAATCCAGGCATCCCGCGCGTAGCGGCGGGCGAGGCGGCGCGGCTCGCTCAGCACCCGGTGCAGCCACTCCAGCCCGGCGTCTTGCATCCATAGCGGCGCGCGGGCCTTCTCGCCGGCCAGAAAGTCGATCGTCGCGCCGACGCACAACGCCGCCCGCGCCGCGATTTGCCCATGATGGCGGCTGATCCACAGCTCTTGCTTCGGCGCACCAAGGCCGAGGATGAGCACATCGGGCCGGGCCGCCGCGATTTTGGCGAGAATCGCCTCGTTTTCGGCTTCGTCCTTTTCAAAACCAAGCGGCGGGCTGTAGTGTCCCACCACGCGCACCGCCGGCCAGCGGCGCTCGATGTTGGCCGCCGCCCGTTCACCCACTCCCGGTGCCGCCCCCAGCAGATACACCGAAAGCGGCCGATTCTCGTCGGCGGCGGCAAATAGGGCCGGAACAAGGTCCGACCCGGCCACCCGCCCCGGCAGCGGCTTGCCCAGAAGCCGTGCCGACCAGATCACCGGCGCGCCGTCGGCCAATATCAGCCCCGCGTCGCGATACGCCGCCTGCAACCCCGCGTGGTGCTGCAGCATCACCACGTGATCGACATTGGGGGTGACCACATACCGGCAGCGTGGCTCGTCGGCCGCTACCCAGGCCTGGATTTGCCGAACCGCCTGCTCCATGCGGAGCGGATCGATGGCGACGCCGAAAAGCTGAATGCGCGCACACACGTCGGCGGACCCTCCCGCGGGATCGTTGCTCGTGGCCGTTTGCCTGGACCTGTTCAATTTTGTCGTATAAATCCGGGGGACGACGCCACTGCGAATCGCGATTTCCTTCTTTCGGCCCCCGCCGGCCCTCCCATGGCCCGCTAAAACCGCTGCGATCGGCGTGTCCGGTCACGGTGCCGCGAGGATTGCGATCCTGGGTGGCTCGCGTTTTGCGTTCGCAAAGCCCAGTGCAACCACGGCCGCGATTCGCTGATCCGCTGGCACCGGCGATTCCCACAGGTCCGATCCGCGCGTTCGGCGGCGGGGCCCGGCGTTGCCCACCAGCGGCGGGCGGGCTAACCTAACGGCAGGTCAAGCTCGTCCGCGGCCCGCATTTCCGCCGCTGCCAACGCCCCCCTCATGAATCTGACCGTCCCCGTTCTGGCTTTCACCGCCAAATTGCTCAGCGGGGCGACCTTGCGCTGGCACGAATGCCAGGCCGATCCGTGCCAGCGGATTTATTTCGCCAACCACACCAGCCACCTCGACGCGCTCGTGCTGTGGTCGTCGCTGCCGGGCGAGATTCGTGATTTGACCCGCCCGGTCGCCGCCAAGGACTATTGGGCCGCGGGGGCGATTCGTCGCTACATTGCCCGCTCGTTCAACGCCCTCTTGATCGACCGGGAAGAGATCAAGGTGCATCAAAGCCCGATCGACCTGATGCTCAAGGAGATCGGCAAAACCCATTCGCTGATCGTCTTTCCCGAGGGGGGTCGCAACACGGGAGAGGAAATTCAAGAATTCAAATCGGGGCTGTATTACCTCAGCAAGAAGCGGCCTGACCTGGAACTGATGCCCGTTTATATTGATAATCTTAACCGCGTCTTGCCGCGCGGCGAGTTCCTGCCGGTGCCGCTACTTTCGTGCATTACCGTCGGTCCGCCGATTTGGCTCGAACCGGCCGAAAACAAGACGAGCTTTCTGCGGCGGGCGCGGCAAGCGGTGTTGCGACTCAAGGATGTTTAGGGCCAGCGCCGGCCGGGATACGATTGCCACCATGCTGTTTGCCCCGTTCTTCAATCCGCTGCTCGCCCAGTTTGTCTCCAAGCTGCGCGAGCCGCGCACGAACGTCCTCCTGGGCAGCGTGCTGATTCTGCTGATCGTGGCCTTCATCGTCGGCCGCGCCTTGCGCCGCCAGCCGGAAAGCACCATTAGCCTCGCCGCCATCCGGACGTTTAATTTGCGGGTGCTGGCCTGGTGGATGATGTACGCGATTCTGATCGCCGGGTTCATGTTGGGATATGCGGCCACCGTAGTGTTGTTTGGATTGGTGTCGTTTTGGGCCCTGCGCGAATTCATCACGATGACCCCCACCCGCCGCGGCGACCACCGTACGCTGTTCTGGACGTTCTTCCTCTTCACGCCGCTGCAGTTCGTGCTGGTGGGGCTGGGACGCTCGTTTTACAACTCCTACACGATCATGATCCCGGTCTATGCCTCGCTGATTATTCCGGCACGGATCGCCATTTCCGGCGATCCCAAGCGGTTCTTGGAGCGCATCGCGAAGATTCAGGCGGGCCTCTTGATCTGCGTCTATGCCCTGAGCCACGCCCCCGCTTTGCTCGACTTGCAGCTCAAAAACGACCAAGGTCTCTGGGGGCGGCCGGCCTTCACGCAGCCGCTGGCGAAGGAGGCCCGCGCGGTTCCCGCCGTCCCCGCCCCGGCGGCGGAACAGCCAGCCGCCACCAAAGCGGATGGCAAGCTGCCAGTTGCCGAGAAGCCGCCAGCGGCCCAGGAACAACCCGCGGCACCCCCCAAGGTCGTCGCCGCGCCCCCCGTCGCGCCGGTGCCGGCCCGCTCGGGGAGCAACGAGGGGCTGCTGTTCTACTTCGTGCTGATCGTGCAGCTCAACGATCTGTTTCAATATGCCTGGGGCAACCTGCTCGGCAAGCACGTCATCGCCCCGCAGATCAACGCCAGCCGGACTTGGGAAGGTTTCCTTGGAGGAGTGCTCAGCACCGCGCTGGTGGGAACGCTCCTCTGCTGGGCGACGCCGTTTCAGGCTTGGGAGGCGGCTTGCATTTCGGTCGCCGTCGCCGTGATGGGCTTCGCGGGGAGCATGACAATGTCGGGAATCAAGCGCGACCGGGGAGTAAAAGACTACGGCACACTCGTCAGCGGCCATGCCGGCGTGCTTGACCGGATCGATTCGCTCTGCTTCGCCGCGCCGGTGTTTTTCCACATCACGCGGTACTTTTTCTCGGCCTAAGGGAGGCCCGTGTAGCCCGCCGCGCGGAGCCTAAGTCGATGCCCGTTACTCGGACCGAGCGGTTCGCGTCGGCGGCCCGGCCAGCGGGGCGGGGGCAAGGCGGATTTCGGCCACGTTGCCGAGCGAATCGGGGCCGTCGCTCAGCTGAAAACTGGCCGAAAACTCCCCTTCGGCCGGGAACGAGCCGCGCCAGCCGATCGCCCGCAAAAGCTGCTCGGCGGCAGCAGGAGTGCAATGATCGGTTAGGGCGAGGGTCAGCTTGCGCGGCGAATCGGCAGGTCGCGAAATAGTCGCGATCAGACGCGGATCGGAACCGGGGGTGGCGAGCAGAACGTCGTTCTCGCGCACTTGCAGCGAACCGGCGGCCAGCACTTCGAGTGACAGCGGGCTGCTGGTTTCCGCGGCCGGGCCGGCGTCGGCCAACTCGACGTTAAGTGTCCCGCCGGCCAGGGTCAGCGAATCGGGATCGCGCACCATTGCCGCGGGGTCGATCAGCCCTTCGTTCGCGCCGCCGGCGATCAGCGATTGCCGCGACGATAGCTTGATCGACGGGCTGATATTGACGCTGGGCCAGACGAGCGCGGTCTGGTCGAGGCTGCTGGTGAGCACCCCCCGGCCATCGGGTGAGAAATGGACGCTCGTCACTTCGGCCCCGTGTCGCTTGAGGGCCAGCACTTCCTTGGGGCCTTCCAAATCCCACAGGCGGGCCATGCCGTCGTGACTGGCGGTGACGGCCCTGCGCCCATCGGCTGAGATTTCAGCGCAAGTGACCGCGGCGGTGTGACCTTCCAGTTGCAAGAGCGGTTGGCGGCCATTTTCGACGGCAAAGACGCGGGCGATGTTGTCGTCGCAACCGGTAATGATCTGGCGGCCATCGGGCGAGAAACCGGCGAACAGCACGGCGGCCGGATGGCCATATTGCGTCGGCTTGACGGCGGGATCGGCGATGGGCCAGAGGCGCGCGGTCCCATCGTCCGCGGCGGTCAGCAAGTGACCGCCTTCTGGAGAGATGGCCACCGAGCGGACGCTACCTTCGTGTCCGGTAAACGTCGCGACGAGCGTCGCCTCGCGATCGGCGACCCGCCACAATTTGGCGAGGCCATCGTCGCCGGCGGTGGCCAGCAAGAGGCTGCCATCAGCCGACTTTTGCGGAGCAAACACGGCAAAGTTGACGCCATAAGGCACGCCATCGACCGCGTGCGCGCGGGGAATTTTGAGCGCCACGCGGCCATACCCTTCCTCGCCGGGGGCAGTGATCCAAATCTTTACGTCCCCATCGATGCTGCTGGTGGCGACACGCTCGCCGCCGGGCGAAAAGTTCGCGCTTGTCACCGCGCCGTGCGGGCTGAAGGTGCGAATCGGCTCCCCCGTGGCCAGATCGAATAGCCGCGCCTGGCTGCCGCCGACCGCGAGCAAGTGGTCCCCTTCGGGGGCGGGCATCGCGGCCCACAGAATGCCGCGGATGCGGTTCTCGGGCCAGAGCGGCGTCAAGCTGGGGGACGACAAATCCCACCGCCAGAGCCGGCTGCTATCGCCGGTCGAGGAATTCACGATGGCACTCTTGCCGCCGCGATCAAAAACGATCCCTGTCAGCGATTCGCCGGGGAGGTTGACGTCGCAATGCACTTCGGTGCCGCTCGCCAGGTTCCAAGCAAACAGGCGATACGATTCGCCGCCGAGCGAGCACAGAGTCACTGCCCGCGTGCCATCGGCCGACAGGTCAAAAGCGCGGATGGCGTCCGGATGGCGATGGACCCCGCCGGGCACCCGCTGCCCCGTGGCGGCATCCCAGATCATCAGGGTGTGATCTTGACAGGCCGAGAGGAGACGGCGGCCATCGGGCGTGAACTGCACGGCCGCGATCGTATAGCCCTGCTCATGCCCGCGGAGGTGGGCGTAGGCTACCCATTTTCCCTCGGAGCCCATGCGCCACAGGCGGATCGTGCCGGCGACGTCGCCAGTGGCGATGCGGGCCTCGGCCGGGCGGCTTACGGGAGCAAACGCGGCAGCCGAAACTTCGGCCAAATTGCCGGTCAGTCGCTGCGGCGGAGCGGCACTGTCGCTCGACCACAACAGGGCGTCTTTGCCGTCGCTGCCAGTGACAATCCATTTGCCATCGGGCGAGATTGCCGCGACGCTGATCGTGCCGGTGCCATCGAGGCGGCGGAGTTGCCCGCCGGTGTAGCGGTCCCAGATGCGGACCGTGTTGTCGCCGGCGGCGGTCAGAATGCGGCGGTCGCCGGGCGGGAAAAAAAGCGCGGTCGTCACGAGAAACTCGTGTCCTTCCTGCAGCTTCGCGACTGGTCCCTCCGCCCGCGAGCGATCGGCCTCTTCGGCCAACGCCAGCGGCGGAGTTTGGCCGTCGCGACTCCACAAAATGGCCCGCCGGTCGCGGCTGGCGGTGACAATCCGCTGGCCATCGTGGGAAAATGCGGCCCAGAGGACGGCGTCGTCGTGGCCGCGCAGCGGACGCACTTCCTCGTACGCGGCAATGTCCCACAGCTTGA
This sequence comes from Pirellulaceae bacterium, assembly GCA_033762315.1. Taxonomy (GTDB): domain Bacteria; phylum Planctomycetota; class Planctomycetia; order Pirellulales; family Pirellulaceae; genus CAYLLN01. Next base: position 24,314 of record JANRLS010000201.1, on the reverse strand, counting down.
CCTGCTCGTCGTGTCCCCCCGAAACAGCCAGCCGCGAATCGGGCGAAAGCGCGCAGCCGCGGACCCAGCCGCCATGCCCGCGCAGCACACGCGAGCGCTCGGCATCGGTGGGGGAAAGCCGGAATCGCCAGACGCGGACGGTGTTATCGTGGGCGGCGCTCGCCACTTGTTGGCCATCGGCGGCGAAATCGACCGCGCGCACTTCGCCGCCATGCCCGGCGAGGGAATAAAGCGGCGTATGCCGGGTTTGGCGGGCTTGCGGGGCATTCACTCCGCGCAGCTCTTGCGACAGCTCGCGCTCGACCGACGCGAAATCGAACGGCTGGACGGTCGCCGGATCCCAAACATGCACGAGCCGATCGCGCCCGCCGGAAGCCACCAAACCCCCGACCGGCGCGAAAGCCACGGCATAAACCGCGCCGGAGTGACCGCGATAGATGCGGGGCTTCGCGCTTTGGCCGAAGGTCCAAATGCGCACGGTCGCGTCCTCGCCGGCAGTGGCCGCTTCGCCGCCGGTGGGCGCATAAGCGACGCTCCAGACCGGGCCGAAATGCCCCCGAAAAACCTCGATCTCGGCCCCCGTCGCCAGATTCCAGCGGCGGGCCGTTTCGTCTCGGCTGCCGGAGAGAAGCTCGGCGGCGGTTGGCGAGAAGGCGAGACAGAGGATGCCCGCCCGGTGGCCATTGATCGGCCGAGCGGGGGCGAATACATCGCCGCCGGCGGGGCGCGTCCATAGCTGAATGAGGCCGCGCGATGACTCGCCCGTCGCGGCAATCAGGCGGCCATCGGGCGAGACGGCAACCGCGCTGACCGATCCCTGGCACTGCAACGTTTCGAGCGGCACGAGGTCGGCAGCATTCCAATTGGCCTGCCAAACCTTGACCTGCCCGTTGGAAAGCCCCGCGACGATCGTCCCCCCATCGGCCGAACGGGCGAGGCACTCGACGCGGGCGGGTTGCTCGAACGAACGTTTATCGAGCCCGCACAATCGCGTCAGATAGCTCCATTCCCAATGGCGAAAATAGGCCCGGTCGGTTCCTTGAAATTCGCTGAGCAGGCGGCGGGCGTCGAGGAAGGAGTTGTTCGCGATCCGCTCGGCACTGACGCCAATTTGCGCCAGATACGACGCGGCCATCTCGGCTTGCTGGGCGGTGCGGGCGGCATCGGCTTCGGCATCGGCCCGCTGCTTCTCGATCTGCAACTGCGATTTTTGCGCCTGCAGCGCGCGTTCCTTGCCTTCGAGCACCAGCTTGCTGGCGTTGAGGTTGTCGGTTTCGGTTTTGAGGGCCTTGGTGGTCGAGTTGAGCTGCGTGATGGTCAAATTGAGCTGCGTATTCGATTTCTCGATTTCACGATATTGCCGGCCGATCCAGAAGAGGCCGCCGGTGACGACGGCGAAGATCGCGGCCGCCAGACCCAGGGCGATGCGCCGCAGGCCGCGGAGCCGCGCTTGCCGCGTGTCCCGGTCGCGGCGGGCGGCGACCAATTGCCGGTGCAGGCCGGTCTGGGCCGGGTGCCGCGGGTCAAGCAGCGAAATGCCGAGGTCGAAGTCGTTTTTTCCCAGGGCGGCCGCCGCATAGGCGAGACGCGATTCGACCTCCCCCGCCGGCGCGCGCTGATTGCCGGACCACAGCTCGCGGGCCTCTTGAAAGCCGAACAGGGCGCGGGCGAAATCCTGATAGTCGCGCGAGCGACGGGCCCGGTCGAGTTCTTCGTCGGCCCGCGCCGACAGCAAGATGCTTTCGGAATGCGATTCGTATTCGCGCACCGCGGCTTGAAAATCCTGCACGCTGGCGTAGCGATTCGCGGGAAGCGTGGACATCGCCTTCAGGGCAATGTCGAGCAGCTCCCCCGTTTTGTCGGTCGGCTGAATCTCGTTGCGGGCGGCGGCATACAGGCAGGCCATCACGTCGCGCCCCGTGTGCGGCGCTTTGCCGGTGATGATCTCATAGAGAATCGCGCCGAGCAGATAAACGTCGGCCGCGGGGCCGATGGTGTCGAGCGGGCCGGTCGCCATTTCGGGGGCCATGTACGCGGGCGTGCCCCCCATGCTGGTCGATTGCGAAATCCGCCCCGACTTGACGAACATCGGCGTCGAAAGGGCGATGCCCCAGTCCATCACCAGCACTTCGCCGAAATCGCCGAGCATCACGTTTTCGGGCTTGAGATCGCGATGAATCACGCCGCGCGAATGAGCGAAGGCAATCGCGTCGGCCACGCTCCTCAGAATTCGCAGGTTCTCGGCCAGCGACCTGGCGGCGATAACCTGCGACCAGGGAGTGCCGCGAACCCGCTTCATCGCGTAAAAGAGGTTCCCTTCGTCGCTGGTCCCCAGGTCGTGGATGGGCACGATGTTGGGATGATCGAGCTCGCCGGTGACGACTGCCTCGGAGAGGAACTTGTTACGGTGGTCGGTTTTATGGGCGAATTCCTGCCGCAGCACCTTCAAGGCGACGGTCCGGTCGATCGACGCCTGCCGGGCCGCATAGACGATGCCGACCCCCCCCTCGCCAATCACCTCCATCAATTCGTATTCGGCATCGGGCTCGCTGGCATGGCCGGGAGGAACGATGCGGTGCGGGCGGACATGCAACGAGCTGACCGCCGGATCCGGAGCGCTGCTCGCGGCTTTGAGGGTCGCACCGGGGCGGGCCTGGTGGGTGAGCGAAGTGGCCCAGATTTTTTCGACGTTGGCCCGCGCCTCGGGCGAAGCGGCGGGAGGGGGAGCGAGCAGCGGATTGACCGGCGCGGGGGGCGATTTCGGAGGCGAAACGGCGGAATCGGCGGGGGATGCCGCGGGTCCGCCCCGTTCGACCAGCGTGCGCACGATGTCGCGCATCGACACCTTGCACTCTTCATCGTCGTCGGCGCATTGGGGCACGATCGCCGCCAAAGTGGCTTTGGTCTCGTTCCAATTCAAAATGCCGCCGCATTGCGGACAGCGACCGCCACGCAGGCGCGCACTGCCGGCACCAAGGTCGGCATTACAAAACGGACATTGCAGCATGACACAATCCTTGTGCGTGGCATCCCCGGCGGCTTGCTAGCGCCTGCCGGAACCGGAAAACCGCCACCAGCGGCTGGAGCGGGGGCGGGCGGCAAGCTGCTCGGCGGCCGCGTCGAGCTCTTCGTTCCACCGGTCTTGCGAGCGGCGAGCCGCGACCAAACTAGCCGCGGCGGCCGCCGCGCCGACAAACATGCGGCCGCTGGCGGGCTCGGGCGCGTCCGCTTCGAGCAGCGGTCCGGCAGCGGGGGTGGAAAGCGGAAAAACAGGCAGATCTGGCAACGCGGGCGCGGCCGCCGCCCCTTGCTCGCCCCCCGTGGTGCGGGCCGGTGGCTGCGGTAGCGGGGTTTCAGGCTTGACCAGCGGCTGATTGGCCGAAGGAGAGAGCGCGGGGCGGGCCTCTTCCGGCTCGAAAGGCCGGCCATCGCGAACGATGACGTCCATCATTCGCCGGGATTCGCCCCCTTCGAGAATCAGGTATATGCGATAGCGATCGTCCGGGAGGCGGCGGAACACCGCTTGCAGGTTCTTGATCCACGCGGCTTCGAGCTCCAGCACCTTCTCTTCGCTGACGTTTCCCTGATCGTCGAGCGGCAGCACCAGCCGCACTTCGATTTTGCGAACCTGGACGTTTTCCACGTCCTCCTCGACGAGGGGTGGCTCGACGGTCGGCGCGATTTCGTTCACGGGCTGGTTCGTCGGCGCGAAGCGGTCAGTGCGCACGAACTGGAAGAGACGCGGGGAGATCAGCTTGTAATTCGACGTTTGGACCGGGGGATTGAGCGACAGCTCGCGGATGACGATATCGTTGCCGTCTCCACCATCGAAAAACATCTTTCCCTTGAACGAGACGCCGATGCGGACATCGTTGAAGCCGGCACCAAGGGCAACAATCGACGAATCGCCACCGATCTCAAAATTGCCGGTGGCCAGGCCGGGATTGAGAACTTGAATGAGCGTGAGGTCGTTGATGGTTACCTGCAAATCGGCGCCGCCGCGCATTCTGAGCGTGGCTCCCCCCAAATCGACCTGGCCGACGATCAATTGATCGTAGTCGCGCCCCGGCAGCAGATAGGGGGGATTCACATCGAAAAACACCTGCGAAGTACGCGTTAGCGTGAGCTGGCCGAGTATGAATATCGTGCCGCTCGCTTCGTCGGCCAGTCCGGGGTCGAGAATCGCGGTGGGGCCAACCTCAAGATTGCCGAAAATAATCCCCTGTCCCTGCAACTGCACGAGCGGCGCGAGGCGAGTGGTCGTCATGATGCCATCCAGCGTGAACAGGCCGCTCGCCAGGTTGACGGTGCCCCCCGCAATCGCCTGGCGAATGACGGGAGACGCGGGTTCGAACATGCCGGAGGCGAGAAACTGATCGCCTTGCGACCGGGTGAGCAGGTTGGGGGTGGCGACGAACACCGGGCGCGTGGCTTCGCCGATCTGACCAAAGGGAGCGGGCCCCCCCGGGGGCTGGCCGGGATCGCCGGCGCGCAGGTCGAGTGTTTGGGCAATCAGGGTTTGCCCGGTCGGCGCGAGGATGTTGCTGCCGCTGCCTTGGGCGGCCAGGATCAACGTGTCGTCGCGGGTGCTGAGCGCGAGACCCGCCAAATCGTCGAGCAGCAGGGAGCCATTGGTCGTGGCGAGCGAAACCGTCGCCCCCACCTGCGCAGCGCTCAAGTGCCTGACATCCGCCATTCGCAAATCGCGAACGGCTCCCGTGCCGCTGGTGACCGCGACGAATAGATTGCCGGCATTCGCGGCCAGGCGCAGGTCGCCGGTGCTGCCTGGATTCAAAAGCAGCGGAGCGCCATCGACACCCAGCGACGCGGCAACCAACTCGATCTCGCCATTGGCCGCGCTGGTGTCGATATCGACAAGATTGCCGCTGGCCAGGATCGCGTCGGTGGAGGTGAGAAACGCGTCGGCCGAAGAGACGATTCCTCCGATCCGCAGCGTGGCGACCGAGTGCAAGTGAATGTTGCCACCCAAGCCCGTGGTGGTGGCAAAGACCCGGCCCGTGCCGGCGGAGACGCTGAAGGGGTTCACGAGAAACGGGATGATGGTCCGCTCGCCAATCGGCCCCGACGCTCGAAGCGTGATGTTTCCGCCGGTGGCGCTAGTGTCCAGGTCCACCGCGGCAGTGCCGCTTTCCAGGTGTCCGCCGGCCGTCAGCGTGGCGGTGAGCGCGGTGAGCGTCGTCGCACCCGTAAAGCGGATGTCTTCGCCAGCGGTCAGGATGAGGTTGTCGTCGGTCGTGTTGTTCAGAAAACCGGTGACCGCGCCGGCATTGACGATGTCGTCGAGCACGATCTCGCCGTCGGTCGAGAGTTCGATTTGCGCGCCGCTGGCGGCGGCGCTCAGGAGCGTGACGCGGCTGGCGACAAGATCGCCGGCGTGGATGCGGGCGAAGATGCCGCTGGCGGAGGTAAAAGAGAGTAGTCCTTCGCCCGAACGCAGCGAAAGCGGATTGCCGCCGACGCCCAGTTGTTGCCCGCTGAGAGTGATGTTTCCGCCAGTGGGGGACGCGGGGGTGATCGTATCGATGTCGCAAGCCCCAGCGCCACCGAAGATTCCGCCGGCGGCGGTAGCGGTCAGGCTCGCGGCTTGCAATTGGTTGCTGTCCAGGAAGGTGAAATCGCTGCTGGAGGAGATCGTCCAGGCGTCGTCGGTAAAGCTCGACTGGCTCACGGCAAATACATTCCCCACGCCCGTGGTGGAGATGGCCACCGTTTGCGTCCCGGTGCCGGTGGTCACCGCGCCCAGGCCGAGCGGCGAGCGGGCCTCGACGAAGATATCGCCGGTGTCGGTCGTCAGGGAGACGAGGGCGAAGGGTGTCGTCGTTTGCAGGGTCAAAGGATCGCCCAGCTGGCCAATTCCGAGGTCGGCGGCGAGAGTAATTCCGCCAGGGGTGGAGATATCGAGACCGGTGCCCGGGCTATCGCTGTAAATCGCGCCGTCAGCCAGAAGGTTGATCGACGCGCCCGAGAGCGTGGCGTTGTTGTCGAAGACGATGTTTCCGCTGCCGGGGGTATTGCTGAGAGCGGTGAGAACGATGTTGTCGGAAGCGACCCCTGTCCCCAGGCTTTGGTCGATGAGGAGCGAGCCGTCGGCCACCGTCAATTTGAAGATGCCTCCCGACGCGCCGACCACGAGCGTCGAGAACTGGCTGGTTTGGAACGAGCCGCCGGCGACTTCAAGCGAGATGTTGCCGAGGCTCGTGGTGGCCGAGACCTCGCCCGTCGTGCGAATGGCGAGCGAAACACCGGGGCCGCCGATGTTGTCGCGGGCCAGGAGCACCAATGGTTCGCCCCCGGTGGACCAGACATCGATCCCCGAGCCGCTGCCGGTGATTGAGCCACCGAGGGCGGAGATGGTGACGCCTGCCGCCTTGACGGAGCCGGTTCCGACGAAAGCGACATCCCCCTGGGCGATGAATTCGAGGGCATCCTCATCCACCAGAATGGGCGCGGCGATGGTGACATTGTTGAACGACTGGATGCTGATCAGCTCGCTAGTGCCCGCGTTGGTCGAGATGGTCCCCAGGTTCAAGGGGCCGGTGGAAGCGAGGAAGATATTGCTCCCCGCGGCAACGGTGGTGACCGAGACGGCGCCACTGCCCGCCTCGACTGCGAGCGGCGCGCCGCTGAATCCCACTGAGCCGCCGCTGGTGATGGTGATGTCGCCGTTGGTTGTCGAGGTGTCGAGCAGCGCGCCGCTGGAGATGATCTCGCCGTCGGCGATCAGGGTGATTTCGCGGGAAACGAGCGTTTGCGAGGCGAGATCAATGTCACCGAGGGTGCCGCGAGCTTCGAGCCAGAGGGAATTGTTCGGCAAATTCCCCAGCGTGGTGAAACCGGGGCCGCCGGCCTCATCGACATTGGGGAGCGTCGCGAGATTGATGGAACCGTTGAGCGTGGCGAGCGCGATGGTGACATTGTTGAATTGCGCTGAGATTTGCCCGCCGACGAACCGGCTGGCATCGAGGTCGCCAGTGGGGATGGCGACGCACAGGTCGCCGGTCAGGGCGGTCAGCCCCAACTGGCCCGTGCCGGCATTGAGCACGAGCATGTTATCGGGAGTGCCGATGCTGGCGGCGGTGATGGTGATGTTGCTGTTCGAATTACTGGTGTCGAAATCGACCGCCGCAGTACCGCTGGTCAGGTCGCCAATGGCGGTCAGGCTCAAGAAGCGGTCAGCCTTGACGCTACCCGGACCGAGCAAGGCCAGGTCGCCGCCGCTATCGATGCTCCAGTCGTCATCGGTGTCGCTGAAGGCGGCGATTTCGAGCAAGCCTGCCGTTTTGATTTCGACAGTTTGCGTACTGCCGGTCTCGGTGCGAATGGTGCCCAGCCGCATCGCCCCGGTCGAGGTGAGGTAGATCGAACCGGTGCCGGCGGAGGTATCTGCCGAGACCGTACCGGTTCCCGCCCGGACCAGCAGTGGTTGACTAGCCTGTCCGATACCATCCACGGCGAAGAGAGCAACATTGCCATTGGCGGCCGAGGTGTTGATATCGGCCACGGCCGAAGTACCGCCCAGAATGGACGAACCGGCGGCGAGCGTCACTTGAGCGGCAACAAGGGTGATATTGCCGCTGAATTCGATATTGCCGCCCGCCGCGATCATCGTCACCAGATCATTGGAAATCGACCAGCCGGAAACGCTATCGATGCTGATTGCGCCATTTTCGGCGACGAGAAAGATCGTCGCACCGGTGGCGGCGGCGGACAGGATCGGCACGTCGCCGGTGAGCAAATCGCCTGTGGTTTGGACTACATAGATGCCATCGGTGGTCGCGTTCGTGCCGGTGGCGGTCAGGCGGAGGAGCCCGGCGCCGCGATCGAGGCGGATTTCGTTGGCGGCAGCGCCGATTCCCTGGCCGGTGAGCCGGATATTGCCGTTCGCGGCGGAAGTATCGATGTCGTTCGAGGCGCTGCCGCTAGTGATCGCTCCCGCGGCGATGAAATCGATGCTGGCAGCCGTCAGCGTGGTTGCGCCGGAAAAGCCGATGCCGCCGCTGGCGCTGATCTTCCAGTCGTCGTTGATGCTGGAAGCGGACGCGGCCACGAAGGTGACGTTGCCGGTGGCACCGGTGGTGGTGATCTCGATGGCCTGAGTCGTGCCCGCGGCCGTGGTGATGGCGCCGAGGTTGAGCGGCCCCGCGGAGGCGAGAAACACATCGCCACCGGCAGCGGAAGTGGCGGCGGTGACGGTTCCCGCGCCCGCCAGCACGCGAAAGACATTGCCGCTGCTGCCGACGCCCGCGGCGGCCGAGAGGGCGATGCTGCCGCCGACCGTGGAGGTGTTCACGTCGGCGGTGGTCGAGGTGCCGCTGACGAGATTTCCGCCGGCGGTAAGCGCGGCGCTACCGGCATTGATGGTGAAATTGCCGATGAACTCGATATCGTCGGCCGCCTGGAGGATCCAATTGTCGTCGGCCGCAGCGGTGCTGGAGGCGACAATGTTGATATCGGCGTTGGTGTCGGTTGCCAGAATCTGCACGGTTTGCGCGCCGCTGCCGGTGGCGACGGCGGCCAGATCGAGCGAACCGACCGCCTGCAGGAAAATGCTCCCCGTGTCGGTCGTCAGGCTGACGTTGCCGGTTCCCGCCTTAACGAGCAAGGGGGAGCCGCTGGCACCAATGCCGCCATTGCCGGTGACTGAAATGGCACCGTTGCTCGCGCTGGTATCGATATCCTGGGTCGCGGTGCCGCTGACAATGCTGCCGGTGGCCGAGAGCGTGGCTTGGCTGGCAATGATTTGCGAATTGCCGCTGAACGTTATGCCGCCGCCGCTGGTAAAGACGCTGGCCCGGCCAGAGCCGGTCGCGGTCAGGTTCGCGCCGATGGTGATGAGGCCGCCGTGGGTCAGGGAGATGTCGGCGGTGCCGGAATTGATCGTTGCCGTGTTGCTGAAAGTGGTGCCGCCGCTGTTGAATGAGCCCGAAACGACACCGCTGGTGTTCACGGCCCCACCGATCGCGACTGCCCCGCTGTGATTGATGGTGACCGTGCCACCACCGGTGGTGAGAGTGGCGGCGCTGACGGTGGTGAAGGTCGTCCCCACCGAGGCGAAATCACCACCGCCGGTATTGACGGCGTTGCCGAGGCTGACAGCGCCGGTGTGGATGAGTTGGACATCGCCATCGGCCGTGGTAATCGCGCCGGCGCCGGAGGTGGTGAACGTGGTGCCGGAACTGCTGAAATCACCCACTCCCGTGGAGACCGCGCCCGAAATAGCGACTGCGCCACTGTGATTCAGCGTGAAGTCGCCGCCGTCCGTGCCGATGGCCGCCGTCAAAGTGAAACTGGTGCCGCTACTTGTGAAAGTGCCGTCGGTCAGCGCGCCGCCAGTGCTCACGGTCGAGCCAATCGAAACCGTGCCGGTGTGGGTCAGCGTGAGGTTTCCCCCCGCCGTGGTGATTGCGCCGGTGCCGCTATTGCTGAAGGTGGTTCCCGCGCTACTGAAGGAGCCGCCCACGGTGTTCACGGTGCCGGAAATGGCGACCGCGGCGGTGTGATTCAAGTTGACGTTTCCGCCGCCGGTGTTGATCGTTGCCAGGCCGTTGAAGGTGGTGCCGTTGCTGGTGAAGTTGCCGTTGACGAGCGTTCCATCGGAATCGACCGTGCTCCCCACGGTGACCGCTCCGGTGTGGGTCAACAAGACGCTCCCGCCGGCCGTGGTAATGGATCCGCCGGTGTTGTCGAAGTTCACGCCGGTGCTGGTGAAGCTGCCGCCGTTGGTGCTGATGCTGGCGTTGATATCAACATCGCCCGCGGCGGTGTCCCCGTCGTCATTGAAACCGGAAATCGTGCGATTAGCGCGGAGCGAGACGCTGAGCTGCGCCACTGCGCTGCTGATGGACTGATTCACGATGACATCGTTAGCCGCGTTGAGTGTCAGCGTGACATTGGTAGCGCCCGTGACAGCCATGGCCTCATCGACGGTGATGTTGCCAGCCTGCGAGCCGGTGTCCCCCGTGTAGATGGTGACATTCGTACCAGCGTTCAAGGCAGTGACAATCGTGCTGGCCAGAATCGTCGTATCGTTGGCGGTTGGCTTGAGCACCCCGCCGCTGAGCGTGGCGGTGCCGCCGGCTACGATACGGACGTTGCGCGGATCGAGCAACCACAGCCCGGCCGATCCGTGGCTGGCCGAGGCGCTGGCCGCCCCCCCCACCGCGAGGAAGATCTTGCCGGAGGTTTCGATCAGGCCGCCATTCCCCCCCAGAGTGCCGCCACGGGCCTGGAAATTGCCGGAGCCATAAACGAGCGCGCTGTCGTCGGCCCACACAATGATCTTGCCGCCGTTGCCATTTTTCAGGGCATTGGCGCGAATCGCCACCCGCTCGCCGACGAACGTGTTCTCGGCATTGTGAATCGCGGGGTTTTTTCCTTGAAAATCCCCGCCGACCAGCACCGTGCCGCCGCCGGCTGGGCCAGAGGCTTCGATGACCGCATCGTCCACCAGTTCCAGGAACCGGCCCAACAAATGAACGGTGCCGCCGGTTTGGCCCGGCAAAGTGCCCGAAACATCGATTCGCCCCGAGACCCGCAGCGTGCCGGTCGGCCCCGCATCGAGCGCGACCCGGCCGGTAGGGGTGGTGATCGAGCCGGTGAGGTTCAAGGTGTGGGCGTGGGCGTTGAAACTGCCGGCAAGATGAAACTGTCCGCCGATTTGCAAGCTGCCATCGACTTGGCCGGCATCGAGGGACAAACTTTGCTGGGGAGCGGCAAAATAAACGCTTGTGCCCAGCGACGTGGCCAAGACACTTGGTCCCGTGGTACTACCGGTGAGCGTCCAATTGCCGCTGGGAGCGATCGCGGTGAACTGGCGATTGGCGACGGCAAGGTCGTCGAAAATTGGCTCGATCCCAGCGAGCGCGATGACAACCGAATTCCCGCCGCCGGCCAACAGAATCTGGGACGTTTCCGCTCCGAGTTGGTAGCCGGCCAGATCGAATCCGCCCCCGACCAGATGGAGCGCGTCTTGCTGCCCCGCGCCGCCAAGGAACTCGATCGACTTATTCGCCCCGCCGGCCGAGAAATCGAGCGTGAGCGAATCGTCGCCGCCGGCCGTATCGAAAATCAGCTTCTCCCCCGCGACCGCCGCGTAAGGGATATAGACCGTATTCGTGCCGCTGCCGGTGGCTCCGGCGATGCTCGTTTGCAGCCGCTGATTGGGATCGGAAATTTCGTACCGCTGATGCTCGGCATCGAAGCGGAGGGTGAGCTGGTCGTTTTGCCCGGTGCCGGAGGTGTCTTGCACCACCAGGTTCTGCTGCGAATCGATCGCGATGGTGACGGTTGGCGGTGGTGGTGGGGGCTGCGGGGTGGTTGTCCCCGGACCACCCGGCATGGGGGAGACGGCCCCGGCATGAAAGACGCGCCGCTCCTCGAGCAGACGGACTTCGAGCGTCTCGCCGCGCTGGCTGGCGCGTGTCCGCCGCGACTTATTCCGCGATCGGCCGCCGAGTTGACGGATCCAGGCGAATAGCCCAAGCACAAGTCGCTCCTTCTGGCGAGGCGGGTCCGGCTGGGCCGGGTTAACCCGTTAGTATCGCGTAACGGGGCCAAGCGGTCAATTTTGCGGCACCTTCCCAGGCGCAATAGTCGGCAAATTCGGCACTTTCAGCGCTCTGGCCGAGGTTCGCCACTCTAGTTTATCGGACGCCGGGGGGACCGGCACGCAAGGGTTCCCCAAGTGGCGCGAAGCGCATGGCGGGCAGGGCCGCTTGCAGCGGTTATGCGGCGGGAATGGGGTGTGCCTCGCTTGCGGATCGAGCGGGTTGCGCCTCGCGCTCCGCGAACAGTCGAGACGCGGATTACGCGGGGCCGACACCACTATTGCTATCGCTACGCCAGTCACAGCCCCGATTCGCGGAACAAGACGCATGATTCGCACCTCCCCGCCAGCCGCCGCCCGCCTGCTGGGTTTGGCCGCTTTGCTGGCGGCGGGTGGGTGCATTGTGCCGATCCGCGTGACTCAGGTCGAGTTTGACGGGCTGAGCGTGGCGACCCCCGGACCGATCGGCCCCGCCGTGGTACCCCCGGTGGAAGTGCTCGTGGCGCGCAGCGCCTCGGAAATCGATTTGCCGGAAGAAACGACGTCGCCGCCGCCGGTTGCCAAGGCGATCCCCGCCACCGGTCCGAAGCCCGCGACCGTGGCCGCCGCGCCTCCGTTGGTCACCCCCGCTCCCAGTCCGCTGCCGAATTCACCCCCCCCCAGTCTGCCGCCACTGCCGGTGCCAGTCGCGCCCGCCGCACCAGTCGCACCGGCAACGCCACCTGCACTACCCGCCCCAGCACCGGCAGCACCGGCAGCGGTAGCCACTCCGGCTCCGACGGTGGTGCGGATTCCGGTCGAAGTTGCTCGCCCCAAGCACTTGCCCACGCAGCCGCCGCATTGGCATTTTCCGCCACTGGCCCGCCTTGTTCGCCACCAGGCCGAGCCGGTGGCGGTGGCCGCCGAGTCCGCGCCCCCTGCCATCCCGCCCGTGCCACTTCACCCGGTCCGCCCGGCGGAGGTCGCGCCTCCCCCCATACAAGAGCTTGCCGTGGCCGCCCCTGCCGCGCCCGCTCCGCAAGCAGCAACTCAAATTGCCGCACTTCCCGCGCCCCCGCCGGCCAGGCTACCGCCCCTCGCGCTGCAAGTGCGAACTCCGCCGCCGGTCCCGCTGGTGCGGGCCGTTCCGGTGAGCACGCAGCCCGAGCCGCTGCCGCCGGCCGGTCCTCCGGAAATCATCGGACAGCGGGCGGCGTACCAGGTGAAGACGCTGCGCGAGATCAGCATCGATATCACGCCGCCGAAGCTCGTCAACGACGATGGTCAGCGGATGGCGGCCCCACCCGACTATGCTGCCGAGCGATTCGCCGAAATTCCGGTGCGCGATGGGGACGACCGCTTTGAGCGCGAGTATGACTTCGTCCCCTCGCCGGCGGGATTGGAGTTCTGCTACCAGCCGCTGTATTTCGAAGAGCTGAATGTCGAGCGTTATGGCCGGAACTTTGGTCTGTTGCAGCCGGTGGTTTCGACGGCCCACTTTTATAGCCGCATCCCGCTTTTGCCCTACATGGCGATCGCCCGGCCGGCACGGCAATGCACTTATCACAACCACTGGACGTTGCCGGGCTATCGGGTGCCGTGGTGGGAGAAGCAGCCGCCGATCGTCGATGCCAACGCGGCGGCATTCGAAATTTGTGTGGCCTATGGCGTCATCTTGCTGCTGCCGTAGCGGGGCTAATCGCCGATGCCGAAGCGGAAATTGCGCCCCAGCCAGCGGGCGAGACGCGTCACCAGTGGCTCCGCCGGCGCGGCGATGCTGACCCAGCCAATTTCGCCGTTCACGAGCGAGGAGGGAGGATCAGACAGGGCGATGCGGACTTCGTAGGTGGTCGGCAGGGGGCCTATGGCTCCCGCGTTCGTTTGGCGATTATGGACGAGACCAGCGGCCACCAAATGCAGCGGGGCCCGATCGGCTTGCAAGCGGGCAACGTCGGCGACAACCCCCGCCACCTTCCCACCCGGTACGCCGCCAATTATCAGCCGCACGCCGGCACCAGGCTGAAGGAGCGGCACGCCGGTCTGCTCGACGACCGCCACGGCCTCGAGTTCGCCGGGCAGAGCGACCTCGCAGAGGAGTGTCCCCGTTTCGAGCAGGCAGCCCAGGTTTTCGCGATCGAGCGGCGTGCCGGTCCAATGGGAAAGGTGAATCGAGGATGGGGGCGAATCATCGCGGGGGGGCGCTAGCACGATGCCATCCGCCGGGGCGACAAGCGTCAGCCGGCCGATCAGCTGCTCGACCTGCTCAATGCGGGCAGCCAGATCGGCGAGCGTTCCTGCGTGGCGGGAATGGCCGCCGCGGCAGTCGGATCCGAGTCGCGGGTCGTTTCGAGCTGAATCAGCCGCACCTCTTGCTCGCGATGCTGCGCTTGCAAGCGGGCCAGGTCGCGGCGGAGATCGAGATTTTCCAGCCGCGCGAGCACGTCCCCTTTTTTCACGAAAGCGCCCGACTCCACCGCCGACAGCAAGGTTCCGGCTGTCGTGACATAGACCGCGCTCGGATCGCGCGGCTGCAAAACGGCCGGCGCGACGACCCGCTGCGGCAGTGGAATCCAAATCGCGGCGGCCACGAGCAAAGCGAGCACGAAGCCGGAGAGGGCGACTCGGCCCGGACGGATTTGATTTTGCGACCGAGCTTGCATGAGGATTTGCCCCAGTCCGGCGGCGAGCGGCGCGACGAGCCCCACGATCGACGCCGCGGCGAGCAAGTCGGCCAGTGGCGCGAGTCCCCACGGCGCGAGCCAGACCCGCACGCCGAAATAGACCCCGACCATGACCGCTCCCCGATAAGCGAGCGCCGCCGCCGCGAACAGGGCCAGCAGCGACCGGCGACCTTCGTCGAGCGAATCTCCCGGATGCCAGTCGTAACCCAAGCCCCAGCGGGCGAGCCAGGCCAATAGCTGCGTTCGCGAGCGCTGTTCCAGGTTCGGCATCTCCGCCCAATCGGCCAGCAGATAATAGCCATCGTACCGCATCAGCGGATTGCCGTTGAGGACGAGGGTGCCGATGGACGCGACGAGCATGATTCCCGCGCAGAGCGACGCGAGGGGACCGGGCTCGGCGAACCACCACAGGAGCATGGCCACTGCCGCGAGAAACAGCTCGACGTATATTCCCGCCGCCGACACGGCCATCCGCCGCCACTTGCTGGGCACCAGCGAAACTTCGGAAACATTCGTGTAGAGGCAGGGGAGGAGAAAGAAGAGTTGCAGCCCCATTTCGCGCACCGGGCAGCCACAGCGCCGGGCGGCCAAGGCATGTCCCAACTCGTGCAATGTTTTAACCATGGCCAACGCCAGACCGAGCCAGAGCAGATTTTCAGGCGCACTGAAGGCCGCGATGCCGGCCCAGCGGGCGGGGAGTTCGCCCACCCGGGCGATTGTCAGCAGCAGGGCCGCCGCGACGACGACCAGCCAGATCGCGAGTCCCATCCGGCCGAAGATCCAGCCGCAGCGCGGGTCGAGCCAAGCGAGCAGCCCTTGCGGATGAATGCCGCGAAAGCGAATCGCCAGCAGCTTTTCAAGCCAGCGGAGCGGCCCTGCCTCCTTCGTCTTGCGGCGAAGAGCGAGCTGTTCGCCTTGGCCCGGCAGATCGCCGACAACGAGGCTATTCTTGTGGAGTTGGACGAGAAACTGGTGAAAGCGGGCGGCGTCCAGCTTTTGCGGCGCGAAGCGGCGCTCGTACCGCTCGCGAATTTCGGCGATGCTGGCGCGGCCATCGAGCATCGCCAGCAGGGCGTGTTCCGCTTCGGTCAGGTAGAAGTGCGTCACCGCCAGTGGGTCTTGCACGACGACCCACCGCTGCCCGCGAAACCATTGCGGAACGGCAACCAGATCGGGTCGCTGGCGCAGCGGGAGCGGGCGGTCGATAGCGGCGAGCAATTGACCCATAAGAGGGAAACCCGGCTACCACGCGATTTTGAGCGTGCCGCGCAGGCCGGGCTGCAGCTTGCCGTCCGGATTTTCGATTTCGGCGAGCACGCGGATTTGCCTATTGAAGGGATCAATCTCTGGGCTGACGAACACCAGTTTGCCGACGAATTGGAGCGTTCCGCCGCCCGGCGCCTCGACCACCAGCGACACGGGCCTGCCGGCGAGGGGCGCGGCGGCATATTTGGCGTCGAGCTGAGCCTCGACCCGGAGCCGGTCGAGCCGCACCAGACGGAGCAGCTTTTCTCCCGGTTCGACCCAGTCGCCGCGATGCTTATGCACCTGCACCACCGTGCCGGCGAACGGGGCGACCAGTTGCCGGCGAGCGAGCTTTTTCGCGGCGAAATCGGCTTCGATTTGCTTGGATTGCTCGGTCAGGCGGGCCGCGGCCTGGTCTTGCTTGGCCTTTTCGACCGCCAGCTTGGCCTGATCGGCGGCAAGGCGAAACCGGTCGAGCTCGCTGTCGGTGACGATGTCGCGCAGCTTTTCGCGGGCATCGAGGGCCCGCTGCAACTCGGCTTGCGCGGTCACGAGGTTGCGCTCGGCCGAGCGGACGGCGATATCGAGAGCGGCATTCTGGCGGGCGATTTCCAGCTCGATTCGGGCTCGTTCGACGGCATAGCGGGCGTCGGTATCGTCGAGCCGGGCGAGGATTTCCCCCGCCGCGACGCGCGACCCCTCTTGCACTTCGAGCGCCGCCACCGCGCCAGGCTCTTGGGCGGGAATATCAAGCTGATCGATCAGCCTGACCAGGGCGCTCGTCACTTGCAACTCCTCGCCGTGGGTCAGCCCGGCAAAGATCGCGTGGAGCAGCGCGACGGCCAGTATTGACATGCGTTTCATGGCACTCCTCATAACACGAGCCAAGTGCGGAGGGCGTCCCAAACGTCGTGCAGCCAAACATAGCCGAGCGACCGGCGACCGCATTGAATTTTCGCGACGACCGTGGCACCGGGGCGCAAACGGGGAACGGAACCTCCATCGGGCAGTGCAACCACGCGGAGCACCGGTTGTTGGTCGTTGGAAAGCTGCGTGGCCGGGGCGATTCGTTCGACCTGGCCGCGGCGAATCGTCGCCGGGTCGGTGCCAATCTGATAACTCACGACGAGCGGCCCGGGCGTCTCGCGCCGCGCCGCGATGACGTAGCTGGCATGGCGATCGGGCACATCGAGCAGCAGCTCCCAAGGGCCCGCCAGATTCGCGACGGTGAGCAGAGCATCGCCCCGTTGCACCGGCCGGCTGGCCAATTGCCGCTGGGCATCCCAAGTGATTACCACTCCGGCCAACGGGCTTTTCAGGGTCAGATCGGCTTGTTGGCGGCGGACGATGGCGAGTTGCTCCTCCAAGCCGCGAAGTTCGACCTTGAGGGTCTCGATTCGGGCGGCAAGCTGGCTCCGCTCGAGCGAACTGCCGCCGGCTTGTTCGCCGCGCAGCTGCTCGGTTTCGGCGGCTTGCAGCGATTCGGTGGCGGTTCGTTGGCGGCCTAGCACCTCGCTTAGCTCCAAATCGAGCGCCGGACTATGCAGCCGGGCGAGCACATCCCCCGCATTCACCTCCGAGCCGTCCGGCCGGCCAACCTCAACGACGATTCCATCGGCCGAGGCAAATACCTGCCGGCGCTCGCGAGGCCACAGCTCGCCGCGCGCCGAGACGGTCAGCTCGGCGGGAATGAGCCACAGCGCCAGGACAACAGCGGCGATCAGGACAAATCCACCGGCCCACTGCCAGCGGCGTGATTCGCGCAGCGACTTGAGCGAGCGGCCGACCGGCGCGAGCAGCCCACGGAGCGGAATGGCCTCTAGTTCCAAGGCATTGGCGAGGGGCAAACTGCTGGCGCTGGCCAGATGCTCGCAGCGCGGGCGAAGATCGGCGGTCAATTCCCGGTCGAACTGCTCGCAGACCAGCGCACCGATCACTTCGCGCTGGTCGTCTTGTCCGACGGCCAGGGGCAAGATTGCGAGGCCCCGGGCATGGGAATCATCGACAAACGTCTCCACCGCCTCGGCCAACTGCGGCGGGAGTTGGGACTTGTCAGCCAGCCAAAGAGGTTCGTCGGCGGCAATCACCACCGCCACGAGCTTTTCGAGCGCGCGAATCACTCCCGCGCGGCGGTCGAACGTTTCCGTGCCGCTGATGGCGAGCACGACGGCTCCGCGAGCTCGGCGAGCCAACACCGTTACGCGGTCGCAGGGCAACAGCCGGCGCGACTCGCTGGCAATCGCGGTCGCGACGCCGCGCGGATCGCGGGCTTGCTGGGCGGCCGTCACAAGTTGCAGTAGGCCCGCTAGTTCGCGCTGCCTTTCGTCGAGCGTCGTTAAGGCCCGGCCGCGATGAAACTCCTCGGCCAGATCGCACGCGGTGCGTAGCAGCCGCAAATAGCCTTGCTGCACGCCGCCGCGACTGTCGGGTCGCTGAAAAATCTCGACCACCACGAGCGGCTTGCCCGCCAAGGTGACGGGAGCCAAGATGAGGAGCCACGGCGAAGCATTGCCGATGGCCCCATCGCGAAATGCTGGGGGGACCAGCTTGGCCTCGCCCGCTTGGGCCACTTGCGCCGCGATTTGCGAGTGCCGCGCAAGCTCGGGCGAGCTTCCGGCCAAACAATGGTCGAGATGCAACTGGCATTCGACGGTAGGACGGCCACCGGCCAGACTCCAAACTACCCCTCCCGCCGCGGAGAGCAGATTCACGGTGCGTTCGAGCAGACGGCCGTGAAAATCGGCTGGCGTCGTTTCGCCGCGAGCCAGGCCCGCCAGTTCGTCGAGGGCGGCCTCAATTTGGCGCAGCGCGTCGCTCGCAGAAGGGTCGTCCACGGAAGATGGCTGGCCAAGGATCATGGGCGTCGCCGGGCAGCAGGGTCAACCCTCACTTTACCCTACCGCCACGCCTAGGGGGGCGGCAAACGCTGCGGGTTCAGATTGTCAGCGGCCGAGGCGGGGGGACTCCACGGAGTGCGCGGTGGGGGAGAGACCCAAGTGGGCGCGGTTCCCGGTGGTGGTTCCGCCGGGGCGACGACCGGCGATGTCGCGGGAGCGCGGGGAGCGCCCTCTGGTCGATCAAATAGAGTCCGCTCGACTTCGGACGTCGAAAGCCGTGGCGGCTGGGCCAATTGCGGCGGAACCTGGTCGCGACGTGGAAGCTGCGGCAGTGGCGGCGCGATGGCGGCTTGCTCCGGCGGCAGCGGGGGGAGCGAATCCATCCGCGGACGCAGAATCGATTGCTCCGGAACGGCGGTCCGCGCCATCGGCGGCGGGCCCGGCAAAGGCTGGGCCGGCGTCGGAATTGGCGGCGCAAGGGGCGGCGCGGCGGGAATCGTAACCGGCGGCGGTGGCGCGGCGGGCGGCAGCGAAAGCTGTGGACCCGGCAGCACGATCGGTGGGGGCATCGGTTGCGGAATCGGCTGCGGTGCCGGCTGGGGAGGGGTAAACACGGGGAGCGCAGGCCGCGGCGGAGCAATTGGCTGCGGGAGTGGTGCTTGTGGCATCGGGGGCTGCGCGGTGGGGGGCGGCTCAACCGGTGCCGGTTCTTCGGCGGCGGGGACGGGAATCGGCTGGGTGGCCGGCGGAGCGGCTTCGTTGTTGGGCAAATCCTCGCTCAGCATCACATGCTCGTATTCCAGCAGCGTCCCCTTCTCGAAGTGGACATTCTTTAGCGCCAGCATGTGCTCGACCTGGTCGCGGTGATATTGAATGTCCGACTCCGACAGCCGGCGTTCGGCATCGAGCAGTTGTTCGGGGGTGACGGGGCGGTCGCTCTCCATCCGCTGGCGAAGGATTTCGACATTCTGCACGGCAGCCAGGCGGCGGTTGTAGCTGGTTTGCATCGCCTGATAAGCCCGGTCAAGGTCGGACACGGCATTGCTCAGGTCGTGAATAATCTGTCGCTCTTGCTCTTCCAGAATCGCCTTATCGCGGGCGAGGTTCAGCTGCGCGTTGCGAACGCCGGCGTGGGCGCGGCGATAGCCGATCGGCATCGTCACTTCGCCGCCGACGAGCCATTCCTGAAAGTTGCCGCTGGTCAGATTGGCGAGCGAGCTGTGGCCGAAGAAATTGGAGGGGTCTTGCGGATCGGGGAGCACGTCGGCATCGCCGATGAGTCCCTTGCCCAGGCCGCGGACGCGATAGCGGCCGACCATGTCGAAACGCGGCAGCAGGAAGTTGCGGCTGGCGACGAGTTCCATTTCGCGGCGCTTGACGAACAGCCGTTGCCGCAACAGTTCCGGCCGGCGGTCAATGGCATCGCCGCTGGCGGTGGGCCAATCGAAAACGACTTCGGCCAGGGTCGGCTCGTCGGCGGGGCGAATCATCCGGCCGTCGGTGATCGGCAGGCCAATGGCGAGCCGCAGGCGGCGTTCGCACACCAGCACGCCGCCGGTTCCCTGGAAACTGCCGCCGCTGCTGCCGTTGTTGGTGACGGTGGCCTGATGCAGCTTGCCGGTGAGCGAGTTTTGCACGTCTTCTTCGTAGCGGAAATACTGCTCGCGGGCCTGGGCTTCGCGTTCGGGGGTGCCGCCAGGCTGCCCGCTTTGGATCATGATCTGCACGCGCTTCCAAGCATCGAGCGCGGCATTGCGGGCCAGGATTTTGGCGTCGAGATCGCGAAAGGCGAAGTAGAGATCCCAATAAGCGTTTTCGACGTTGCTCACCAGGTCGCGGAGGCCGATCTCGAAGTCGGCGGCGCTGATGTCGGTATTGACGCGGGCAATCAGCACGCCGTTGTAGAAACCGGGGAACGAATTCGGCCCCGCCAGCCGATTGAACTGTACCCCCGCCCCTTGCCCGAAGGGCTGGCGAATTTCGGCTTCGATGAGCGTATCCCAGGTGCTGGGGAATTTGTTGAAGGTGGCGTTGTTGTTGTCATAGACGCTGATGCCGCGCAAGGTGGTTTGCGTGCCGGCCGCGCTTTGCTTGCTGATTTGCGACTGGAAGTTGATCAGGTCCTGCTGGAAGACGCGGGCTCCCCCCGACGAGATGAAGTTGTTGACCATGCGGTCGTTCTTCTCGGCGTTGACGGCGGTCGCCACCTGGGCGTCAAACGCGCTCAAGGCCGCCTCTATGCCAAACCGCGGATCGCTGCTGACGACGGCGGGGTTCAAGATCGTGCGCTGCGCTTCGGGCGCGCGGACGATCGTACCACCAAGATCATGCAGCACGCTCGAATTCTGGAGCGCGATCTGCACGGCCTCTTCGACCGTGATCTCCCACCACTGCGAAGGGAGGGCGTTCTCGCGAATCGTCCGCGGGGCGGGGGTCTCGGCGTGCCAACTGGCGGGGGTCGTCAAATCGGCATGATCGACGGTCTGCGTCAGTTGCTTGTAGTGCGCAAGCTCCTCGTCCGTCCGCCGGTTGGGACCGGCCAAATTGCAGCCGACCGCGACGAGCACGGCAAGCAGGGCGGCGGAAGTGAGCGAACGCTTCATGGATGCAGGCGCGCGGAGACGAACGTGGTTCGTCCCCTAAATCGGACAAAAGGGCGACCAAAGTGGCGTCAAAATCGCTACAACCGTCAGAATTTGACGAATCGTCAAAGTCAGCACGAATTCGCCAGTCACCGCAAGTTCGCCCGATTGTCAGCGGGCGTACCAAACATCGAGCCGCGTTAGTTCGTCCAAGCTGGCAAGCAGCGCGAGCCGTCGCCGCTGCTTGCTTCCTGCTAGCGGGGCATAGCCTTGGCTGCGGTCGAGAGCAACCACGATATCAATCATGTCAGCGACTGTCGGCTGGCGGCCGCAACTTGCCCAGCGCAACAGCCACAGCGCGATGGGGTAGGTGATCGCCAATTGCCGCAGGCTTTCGACCAGCGACCAACGTCCGCGGCACGAAAGGGCATAATTCCACGACAGGGCGGTCGTTTCGAGAAAGCGATTGAGCGGCAAATAGATGGCCGGATCGAGCGGGCCGAGGGGCTCTTCCAGCTGCTCGAAGGTCGCGGGCGGAAAATCGAGGTGCAGCTTGGGAAGCGGGCCCCGGCCGCGAGCGAAGGCAATCGCTCCCCAGGCGATCCGCAGCCATTCGCCCCAAGTGGGCTTGGGGGGAAAGCGCGGGTGCAGCCGGACCACCTCCGCCGCCGTTTGCCGAAACAGGACGCGGGCCGAACCCGCGGGCCTTTCCCGCTGGCTGAACAGCGTCCCCACTTCGTCCGGGGCGGAAGTTTCGAGCATCCGCAGCAAGTCGCCGAGTTGGGCGTGCGAAAAGCTCTTGGTTTTCGCCCGCTCGAAGAGTTGACTAAGGACCAGAGCATGAACAATCCGCCGCACGGGAGGATATCGCTCGTCGGTCAACTGCCGCTCGTAAGTTTCCAGCAGTAGGCGGGCTCCTTTCCAATCGCGCGTCTCCCCCGGCTTAAGTGGCGGGGGCTGGACCCCTTGCCGCGTGATTCCGAATTGACGATCCATGTCCTTCGCAAATGGCAATTGCTCGGCCACGGTTTGCCCGCGGTCGGCGGCGGCCGAGGGACAGGCCCGGCGGATCGTCAGCAGCGCAAGGCTATCGCGCGGCACGATTTGCAGCGGAAACATCCGGCAGACCAGCGGCTTGGCCCCGAACCCCAACTCGCGGTGAATCCGGCACATTCCATCCGGCAGCAAGAACACGCAGCGGCCATCGGGATGCTGGGCCAGCCGCTGTTGACCGCTCAGCAGGCTCAGCCGAGCCGTGGTTGGCGTGCCAGCCATTTCCGGATGTCGCTCCCAATGCTGTTCGCGGAGGCGAGCGAGATCTTCGTCCGATAGCGGCACGATGCTGCCACGACAGCAGATGCCGCATTGGTGGCAGTCCCAGCGTTCGACGGTCGGCAAGACTTGCAGCGGCATCCCCATTGGGCTTTGTTTTCCGCCGAATTCGTCTGGCGGGCAAGCGGGCAATTGCGTACTCTCCGGCCCCTTCATCAGAGGAGCCGAAAATGCCGCGCAAAACATGGGCCTGTTCGGGATTGTGGAGTAGCTGCATCGTGGCTTTTCTCGTCGCCGGGTCGGTGGCTCATCGGGCCCAGGCCGCGCCGCCGTGGGCCGCGCTGATTCCGTTCAAATCGGCTCCCGCCGCGAAGCCGGTGCAATCGCTGGAACTCGGCGAATCGGAAGGGCCGTGGATGATTATGTGTACGTCGTTTGCCGGCCCGACGGCCGAACAACAGGCGCACGACTTGGCGCTAGAGCTGCGCCAGCAATTCAAGCTGCCGGCCTACACCTTCCGCCAGACCTTTGACTTCACGAAGCCGACCGAAGGGCTGGGCTACAACAAATATGGCGAGCCGCGAAAGATGCGGCACTTGAATGGAGCCAAGTTTCAGGAAATCGCCGTGATGGTCGGCAATTTTTCGTCGGTCGAGGACGACGAGCTGGCCCGGACGCTCGAAAAGATCAAGCATTTGCATCCGCAAACGCTCGAAACCAAGTATCAAGAGAACTCTTCGCAGCGGTTTTATGGGCTACGGACGATCTATCGGGCCCTCGCGCCCGATCAGGCTCGCAAGCAGCGCGGGCCGATGGGAGCGGCGTTCGTCACCCGCAATCCGCTCATGCCCGAGGAATATTTCGCCGCCAAGGGGCTCGATCCGTTTCTCGTCGAGATCAACAAGGATTTGCCCCACAACCTGCTGAGCAATCCGGGGCAATACACGGTGCGGGTCGCGTCGTTTCGCGGCGTCGATTCGCTCAACAAGCCGGCCGAGTTCGAGGCCCAGATTGCCAAGCGCAAGGTGGCCAAAATCGACGAAGCCGCGCAAAAAGCCAACGACCTGTGTGCCGCCCTGCGGGCCAAGGGGGTCGAGGCATATCAGTTTCACGACCGGACGGAGAGCATCGTGACGATTGGCTCGTTTCGCGAAGTGGGGCAGCCCCGGCCGGATGGCAAGATCGAGATCAATCCGGCGGTGCATCGCATCATGGAAGAGTATGGCCCGGTCAAGACCGCGCTTCCCGGCAATCCGTCGCAGTCCGGGATGCAGCTGCGCACGCTGGCCGGCATTCCGTTCGATCCGCAGCCGCTCCCCGTGCAGGTGCCGCGGCAATCGGTGGCGACGGCCTACAACCAGACGAATTCGCTGTATCGGTAATGACCCCGCTCCCGCTGGGAGAGGGCTGGGGCCAGGGGGATCTATTTCGTGGCTGCCAGAATTGCGGCCGACATCTTCTCGGCGAGCGCCGCGAGGTCGGTCTTGGTCCCCTCCACCTGCAAGCGGGCCAGAATTTCGCCATCGCGGCGCAACGTGAGCCGGACGGCGACCGTCTCGCCATCGACGACATAGGTGCCGGTGGGGCGCACGGCTCCGGGAAATTCGTCCTCGGGCACATACACAATGGCCGCGTTTTGCCCCCGGCCCGCGGGCTGGCTGGAGGCCGCCAGCCGCTGCCGTAGCAGCACCGAGAGCTTGAGGTCATCCTCGTCTTCGTCCCGATTGAGAAGCGACGGGCGGAGCAAAATCGGCCGCACCAGCGCCAGGGGCACCCGGGCGCGATCTTCGGGCGTGAGCAGGCCAATGTCGAAACTCGTTCCCCGCGGCGCGGCGACAATCGGCCGCTGCACGCCGCCGATGTTCTGCGCCAGCTCCGGCACGCGATCGGCCGCGTACTGAAACAACTGGCTGACATCGACGAACTTTTCCTCCCGCAGCGAAGCGCCGCGCATCCCTTGCAGCAATGAATAGGTGAGCAATCCTTGGGCATACTGGCTCGCTTCGTAGCTGACCCGGTCGGCCGAGCACCCCATCAGCACATGAAAGCCGGTCCGGTCCTTGAAGCGCTCGATAGCCCGAATCTGATCGCCGGGAACGTCGCGCTTTTCGGTCAGCTTGACCACGGCAGCGCCCGCCGCGCCGGTATCGAG